>JBOHUQ010000087.1:0-25786 GCA_050734495.1 Candidatus Dormibacteraceae bacterium | reverse complement strand
CTCCTGTCCGGCCATGGTGATCGCGCCGACGGTCATAGGGTTTTGAGATTAATTGATGCGTCGGAGAGGGAATCTGCTGCCTTTACAATCCGGGGGTGGCTACCCATACGCGGCATGCCCCTTCTGTGGCGCCGCGGCTCTCGGTGATCGTGCTCGTTTACAACGAAGTCGAGAGCGTTGCGCCGCTGCACGACGAGCTGATCGGCGTGCTCGAGGCGCTCGACACCTCTTACGAGGTTCTCTACATCGACGACGGCAGCCGCGACGGCAGCACCGAGCGGCTGGGCCAGTTCGCGTCGCGCGACGCCCACGTGCGCGTCGTCAGCTTTCGCCGGAACTTCGGACAGACGGCCGCGGTGCAGGCGGGAATCGACAACAGCCGCGGAGAGATCCTTGTGTTCATGGATGGCGACATGCAGAACGACCCGCACGACATCCCACGGCTGCTCGAGAAGATCGAAGACGGAAACGATGTCGTGAGCGGTTGGCGCAAGGACCGGCACGACGACGCCGTGCGTGTGCTGCCGTCGAAGATCGCGAACTGGATCATTGCGCGGGTCACCGGAATGCCTCTGCACGACTTCGGCTGCACCCTGAAGGCCTACCGGCGCGAGGTCATTCATGATGTAAAGCTGTACGGCGAGATGCACCGGTTCATACCGGTCTACGCGTCATGGGTGGGCGCACGCATCACAGAAATCCCGGTCAACCACCGCCCACGAGAGTTCGGAACCTCGAAGTACTCGCTGGCTCGCACCTCGCGCGTGCTCCTTGACCTCATCACGGTGAAGCTGCTTGGCAGCTACTCGACCAAGCCGATCTACTTCTTCGGCTTCGCCGCCTTCGGGTTGTGGGCCGTCGCCTTCATCTTCGCGGCGATCGTCATCATCCAGAAGCTCCTGCCGCCCTACCCCTACGCGCACAACAACCCGCTCCTGCTGCTCTCGGTGTTCCTCGCGATCGTGGGCGTCCAGTTCATCCTGATGGGACTGCTCGCTGAGCTCTCGATCCGCACCTATCACGAGTCGCAGGCCAAAACGACGTACGTGGTGCGAGAGATCCTCGAACGCGCGCCGCGCAGCCACGCCTCGACGAACGGGAGGCCGACGGTCCACAAGTAGGTGTGTGGAATTTGCGGAGTCGCCGGCGGAGATCCGGCGGACGGCCGCGAACTGGTCCACCGGATGTGCGCGGCGATGTTGCATCGCGGCCCGGACGACGAGGGGGCTGTGCTGCGTGGCGGTGTCGCTCTCGGCATGCGCAGGCTTTCGATCATCGACGTCGAGGGCGGGCACCAGCCGATGCACAACGAGGACTCGACCGTATGGGTCGTCCAGAACGGCGAGATCTACAACCACCTCGAGCTGCGGAAGCTGCTGATCGCGGGCGGCCATGCCTTCAATACGCAGTCCGACACAGAGGTCCTCGTCCACGGCTTCGAGGAATGGGGCGAGGAGCTGGTGCATCGGCTGAACGGAATGTTCGCCTTTGCGATCTTCGACGAGCGGCGCGCCTCCGTCTTCCTGGCGCGGGACCGCACGGGAATCAAGCCCCTCCACTACGCCATCGATGGCAACCGCCTCGTTTTCGCCTCCGAGCTCAAGGCCCTGCTTCGCGACCCCGCGCTGCGCAAAGGCATCGACCCGCTGGCGCTGGACGACTACCTGGCCTACGAGTTCGTGCCTTCGCCAGGCAGCATCGTCCGCGGCATCAAGAAGCTCGAGCCGGGGCACACCTTGACGTGGTCGGTGACTGAGTCGAGGCACAGGCTGCGCCGTTACTGGTCTCCCCAGCTGAATCTCGATGGGGCCGGCGGCCCGGGCCAGGGCATCGAAATGGAAGAGGAATGCCAGAGGCTGCGCTCGGTGCTCCGCGAGTCGGTGCGCAAGGAATTGATCAGCGACGTCCCGCTGGGGGTCTTCCTCTCAGGCGGGATCGACTCGAGCGCGGTGGCGGCGATGATGACGCAGCTTGGTGGAGAGGTGAAGAGCTTCTCGGTCGGCTTCGCCGATCGATCCTTCGACGAATCCGCTCACGCGCGAATGGTGGCGAAGCACCTGGGCACAGACCACCACGAGCTGACGCTCGAGCCGCGCATGCTGCTCGACCTGGTGCCGCGCCTCCCGGATCTCCTGGATGAACCGCTGGGGGACGCCTCGATCATCCCCACCTACCTCCTCTCGGAGTTCACGCGGCGGCACGTCAAGGTGGCACTGGGCGGCGACGGGGGAGACGAGCTGTTCGCGGGCTATCCGACCCTGCAGGCGCATCGCCTGGCCGGTTACTACCTGAAAGTGCCTCGCCTCTTACGCGAAGGTCTGGTCGAGCCGGTCGTCCGGCGCCTGCCCGTGTCGCGCGGCAACCTCAGCTTCGACTTTCGCGCCAAGCGCTTCGTCAGCGGCGCCGGCTTCTCGACCGCCGAGCGACACCAGCGGTGGATTGGCTCGTTCGATCGGGAGGAGCGCGCGGCCCTGCTGGCCGGCGAAGCCCGAATCCAGGACCGGGCGGTGCCTGATGGGGACACCCTCAACCAGGTGCTGCTGCTGGACATGAGGCTCTACCTCGAGAACGACATCCTGGTCAAGTTGGACCGCGCATCGATGATGGCCTCGCTCGAGGGTCGTGTCCCGCTGCTCAACAGCGACCTCGTCGAGTACGCGACCCACCTGCCGCTGAGCATGAAGCTGAGCGGTCTCCGCTCCAAGTTCTTGTTGAAGCGAGCCCTCCGCGGCATCCTGCCGGACGCGATCTTGAACCGGCCCAAGAAGGGGTTCGGCATCCCGGTCGCCCACTGGCTCCGAGGACCGCTCAAGGAACAGATGCTTTCAGTCCTGTCGCCCGAGCGCATCGCACGCGAGGGATTTTTCGATCCGCGCGGTGTCAAGCGCTTGATCGACGACCACCTGGACGGGCGCCGCGACAACCGCAAGCAGCTCTGGACGCTGTTCGCGTTCGAGCTGTGGCACGACGGCTACCTCAAGGGCTGACGCTCCACCAGACCTTGACCCCGCCGTCGTCGACCGGAGGCGAGCCTTCGAGCTCAGTCAGGAACTCGACGATGGCCGGCTGTCCGGGGGATGGGCCGGCGACGATCGTGCTGGCGCCGAAGCTCTTGATGCCGGCGAGAGCCATGGCGCGCACGCCGGCTGTCATGGCGACCGGGCGGCCGGCATCCAGCCGGTCGAGCGTCGATTGAAGAATGGATGGGTGGGGCCCGAGGTATGGCCCTGGAGTGAACGCGTCGCCTTCGGGCATCCGGAACCGGTAGTGCGCCACTGCCTGCCAGTACATCGCGTCCGTGGACTCCTTGCTCGAGAACGGCGTGACCAGCACTACCGACCCCGATGGGATCATCTCCACGCCGCCGCCAGGTTTGAAGAAGGCCGGCGCTGTGGCCGCGACGCTCGGGTACGGCACCGGCGGCACGACCGCCGCCCCGGCGAGCAGGAGCACGACTGTCGCTATCTGCCAGGGTCGCGTGGCGGTGAGCGCCCTGCCGCACGCGTATGCCACCACGATTCCGGTGCCGAGAAAGCCGATCGTCATCAGCCGGCCCGGGAGCGCGCTGCCCATCAAAGGCAGGCCGGCCACGACCGTCCAGGGCAGCCAGATCGGCGTGATGATTCCATCGACGTGCAGGTGCGGGCCCAGCGATAGCACCGCCACGATGAAGGCCATCAGCCCGCTCCAGCGGATCCGCGGCTCGCGCCAGCCAAGCATCAGCCCCGCGACAAACAGGGCCAGTATGGGAAGACCGACGTATGCGTCGTTCTCACCGGCGTTGCCCGTGAAATGGATGAGGTTCGAGGGCAGGAAGAAGGCCAGGAGGTCGCTGACATATACGTCTGGGACCTGCACGCTGCCGGACACGCGCTGGGGTCCCAAGAACTGGAAGCCGAGCGGGTAGGCGGCCAGTACGGCGAACACCACCAGGGCGGCGGCCGCGGCTTTCGCCACGTAGGGCAAGCTGGTCCATACCTGGTCGCGGTGCGTCAGCGCCAGCAGGGCGACGCCGCAGGCGGCAATCACCAGCGTCCCCGCGAGCAGCTCCTCGCCTGTCAACAATTGCAGCCCCGCGGCCACCCCGGCCATCGTCCCGGCGAACACCGGATTCAGGCGGCGGCGGACGAGGACCTCGTGACCGAGCAGGAGCGCCACCGGTGGGAAGAGGGCCACCACGACATGCGGATGGCCGAGTGCCTGGGCGAGCATTCCCGGGCTGAACCCGTACAAAAGACCGGCCAGGAAGCTGGGCAGGTCGCGGTCGATGAAGCGGCGGGCGGCCAGGAAACCGCACCACGCGGACAGGGCGATTCCGCCGGAGACGAGCACGTTGTAGGAGACCACCGGGCCGAACGCCGCGGTGACCGGCCAGAGCAGCACCGCCGGGAAGAGCATCGAGGTGTTCCACATGAGGTTCACGCCTGGCGGATACGAGAGGTAGTCGGTGAAGAGCGGGTTGAGACCGTGCGACAGCGCGTGTGGGATCCAGCCGAGGTACCAGATGAAGAGCCGCGGATCCTTGGGGCTCCCGATCCAGCGGCCCGCAGGGTCGATCCAGGTGGTCGAGAACACCGCCACCGCCAGAACCGAGTAGGCGGCCAGGGCGATCCACTGGACCCGACGCCGGGTCATGCTCCGGGCGCGCCGGCAACGATGAGGCCGTCTGGTGTCCGCATGACCGAGCGCACGCCCGGAACCAGCACGACGAGGAGTAAAGGCACCGCCATGATCGCGGCGGCTGCGACCAGCGTGGGCTGGATCCCGATGTGGTCCGCGACCGGACCGCTGACCGCGAATCCGACCGGCATGGCGATGATCGAGAGCAGCCAGTCGAAGGACGTGGCGCGCGCGAGCACGTCGGCTGGAATCAACTGTGGCAGGGTGGCGAACCAGACCTCGTTGAGGAGGGTCAGGCCCGCCCAGCCGGCCACGCAAACCGCCATGATCGCCACTGTCGGCAGCGGAACCGCGAGCGCGATCAGCTGAAGCGCCGCAGGAATGCCCGCAACGTTCGCGAGTATGAGGGGACGGCTCGGTTTGATCCGCAACGCGATCAGCCCGCCGAGCACTGCGCCGGCGCCCAGCGCTGCGCCGATCAAGCCCCACGCTGACGCTCCGCCAAGGTGCTGTTTGGCGACGATCGGACCCAGGACCAGGAAGGCGGCGAAACCAAAGTTCCAAAAGGCATGCGCGCCGAGGTTGAGGAGGTACCACGTCCGGCTGGTCACCGCCGCCACACCGTCCTTCAGCTCGCGCAAGAAGCTGGACCGGGCCGAGCCGGACACGCGAGGGACTCGAAGCAGCGCGAGCGAGATCGCGCTGACCACGAAAGTCGCCGCGTCGATGGCGAATACCCAACCAGGGCCGAAGGCCGCGACCAGCACGCCGGCGACTGCCGGGCCGCCAACGTGGGTGGCGCTGCGAGACAGTCCCATCAGCGCGTTGGCCTGCTGCAGCTGCTGAGCGCTCACGGTTTGGGGTACCAGCCCGCCAGAGGCCGGCAGGAAGAACCCCGCGGCGAGGCTGTAAAACACCGCCTGGACGACGAGCTGCCAGAGCTGCGCGTGCCCGGTTATCAGGAGCACTGCCATGACCGCATGGACGGCGGCGCGGACACCGTCCGACGTGAGCATGACCAGCTGGCGGGGCAGGCGATCGGCCCAGACGCCGCCCAGGGGTAGGGCGACCACTTGCGCGACCGTGGACACGGCCAGCACCAGTCCAAGGGCGCTGGCGGAATGGGCGACCGAGAGAGTCGCGAAGGCGAGCGCGATCGTGACCAGCGAATCGCCCACGGCGGATACTGCCTGACCGAACCACAGCAGCCGGAAGTTCCGCTCCCAGAGCGGCGCCAGCGCCTCGGACCTAAACATGATCCGGATTGTCCCTTGACCGCTTGTCGGCGCGCCTTTGAGAACCGCGCGTCCCCTGACGCGCCGGCATTCTTAACAGCTTCTTTACGAGCGATCAAACCAGAGCGCACCAGCGTTGAGCATCCATCGGGGTGAGGGTTGTCCACACGGCAACCTTTTTGGGAGGGACGGTCAGAAATGAAGAAATTGGTGGTCGCCGGGGCGCTTGCGCTCGGCCTTTTGGCAGCCTCGCCCGGCTCGGCAGCGGCGTCTACGACCTGGTGCACCTGGGACCCAGTGGTCGCGATCGTCACCCCAGGCGGGCACATCGTTCTCGTCTACGACAGCGTGTGGACCTCCAACCTGCTCGACCTCGCGATTCCGCTCGCGACCGCCTCCACCAAGCGGGTCTACGACTCGAGCGGCCGCCCGGTCACCGCGGTCGATGTCGCCATCACCGTCCCCACCGGCCTGCTGTTCAGGTATTCGACCATGGACGAGGTGACGACGGGACTGCTCGGCAGCGGCAAACTGCTCGCACGAGGGTTTGGAACGAGCGGCAAGACAGTTCATCTGAAGTTCACGATCCCAGAGTCGTAGGCCATGGCGCCGCGCCGGTTGGTTGAGCTCTACCGCCTGGCGGTGGTGCTGGGGGCTGCAGGGGTGTTCGCAGCCGGCCTGCCTGGCCTGGGCCGTCGCCCGGTCGACTGGTGGCTGGTGGCTGCGCTGCTGGTCGCCGGCGTCCTGGCGCGGCAGTTCCCACTGCGCATCAGCTTGAGCCAGAAGGTGAGCGTGGACAGCGCCGTCTTCTTTGCCGCGGTGCTCTTGCTTCCGCCGTGGCAGGCCGCGGCGGTGGTCGCGGCGACGCAGGCGATCGACGTTGTGATCGCGGCCTCGCGCAAGATGCGGGTCTCCAGGGAGAAGCTCCCACTGGGCGAGGTCGGATGGTCGCTCCTGTTCAACGCGGGTCAGCTGTACATCGCGAGCCTTGCCGCCGCACTCTGCCTCGGACTCGCCGGCGTATCGGCCGGCAGCGCCATCACGAAGACGGCGGTGGCGTTCGCGGTGGGGGCCGCGGTGGTCATGTACGGGCTCAACGTGCTCCTCGTCTCTACGGCGGTGGCCCTCTCGTCGAGGCGAAGCGTCTTGACGATCTTCGTGAACACGCATCACGCCGTGGGCGCGCAGTTCGCGAGCCTCTACCTGGTCGGAGCGGTTGCCGCCTACGCCGTGGTCCGGTTCCCTTGGGTGGCGGCTCTCAGCCTACTTCCGGCTGCGCTTGCATACAGCTCCATGAAGCGCCGCATCCACCTCACGCGGGAGACCGTGCGCGCCGTCGAGAAGATGGCGGACGAGGTCGACGCCCGGGACCCCTACACCTTCCAGCACTCTCAGCGCGTGGCCGGCTACTCGAAGGCGATCGGCCGGAAACTGGGTCTGAGCCCGGCCGAGATCGAGCTGGTCGAGCTCTCGGCGAAGGTCCACGACATCGGAAAGATCCGGATCCCGGATTCGATCCTCCTCAAAGCCGGCCGGCTGACCGACGCGGAGCGCCGTGTCATGGAGACGCATCCGCGGCTGGGCTTCGAGATCCTCTCCCAGTTTTCCGCCTACGAAAAGGTGCTGGAGCTCGTCCTGACGCACCACGAGCGGTACGACGGCCTCGGGTATCCGAACAGCACCGTCGGGCGCAGGCTGCTGCTGGTCGCGCAGGTCATACCCGTGGCCGACTCGCTGGACGCCATGACGTCGACGCGCGCGTACAGAGGCGCCCGAAGCTGGGACTCGGCGATGAACGAGCTCAGGCGCGGCGCCGGGACGCAGTGGAACCCGAAGGTGGTCGAGGCCGCCGTGGCGGCGCTGGCGGGCGTTCCAGCCGAGGTCCGGGAGGCGGAGGCGCAACGGCACCAGCCGTCGCCCGCGGTGGCGTAGCTCCGAGTTTCACCTCCCCGAACTCGACGCTGTGCTTCTCGCCGGCCGCGAGAAAGGCAAGCAATCGCAGCCCTTCGGCGATGACCGGGGCCCGGTCGGGCCCTCGGATCGGCTCGTCGAGCGGGGTGATCACCAAAGCCGTTCCTGGCTTGTCCTTGAGCGGCTTCCAGCCGGCCCGGACGAAGCCGTCGACCAGGACTGAGCCCTTCATGATCCCGTTGCTGCTGAACAGGCCGACGTGCTGCCCGCGGGCCATGATCCGCGTGCGGTCGGCGTGGGCGAGCAGGATGTTGTCGTAGTCGGGCAGGAAGCGGACCGGGACTGTAGTGTCCGCCGCGGGTCGGGGCGATTTCGGCAGGTCGAAGAGCTCGACCCCGTGCTCGTCTCGAAAGGTGACCAGCCCGGGACGTAGCCTTTCGAACTCAGAGCGCATCGCCAGGCCGGACCAGGCGCGCATGTCGGCGGCGGAGGCGGGCCCGAAGACCCCGAGGTACCGAAGCACGAGCTCCTCGGGCGGGATCGCGGCACTGCTCGAGCGGCCGAGCCATGCGTCAACTGTCGTCAGTGCGACAGGGCCGCCGGCCTGCCAGATCCCACGCGGCGTGGCAAAGACCATGGGCAGCAGGTAGCGGACGCCATAGGCGAGGGCCTGGGCGTCATGGTCCGGAAATCGGGGCGCAAGCAGCGTGGCGAGCTCCGCGATCGTGCGGGGGCGCTCGCCCATGATCTCCCGTCCCGCCGCGAGCAGCGCCTCAGGGTTCATCGACTTGAGGTCGCGGCCCCAGGGGCTGCCGTGAAAGAAACCGCGCTCGTGCAGCGGCTGAAAGAGGGGCTTCAGCCTTCGTGCGTCCTCGGTCGTCACCAGGTGGATGGTGTTGCGCATGAGGGAGGTCCTTACCGCGCGCCTGGTTCGCATGAGCTCCGACAGCTCCTCGTGGCGGAAGCCCTCGACGCGTGCCCACAGCCCGACGTATGGGAGGTTGGGCGCCTGGGCCTGCATGCCCACAAGGCGCTCGATGACTGCAGCGGCGGAGAGCTTGACGGGGCGAAGGAGCATCTGGCGCGCCAGCAGCGCGCGGTTCAGCGCGCGCCGGCTGAGAACCTCGGGGGCACGAGCCACGGACCCATTGTCGTGTTCGGCGGCTCGGCGTCGCTGCTAGGCGAGGTTTGTCTTTTTGCTGAGCTCCTTGCCCTTCTTACGCACCTGGTTGACCTGCTTGCGCAGACCCTTGCGGCGCTCCTCACCCCGATCGGGATCCAGCAGGTAGGTGGCAACCGCGGCAAGACCCATCCACATCAGCAGTCGCGTGAATCTGTGCTCGAGCATTTCATATACACAACGACCACCCGGAGCGGGAGTACCCGGACTTGTCACACCGGTCCTGATCGTGGCGTTCGGGATCGATTTTGGCGGGCTCGGAATCGCCGCCCTGACCGCTCCCGCGAACGCCGCGCCGTGGATCGTTCTCGCGTGGTTGGCGATCGGCGTTCTTGGAACTTTCCGGCCGATTCGGGTGTTGTTTACGGGGTGACCCGCCGAAGCCTTCTGCTGTTCATCGCGATGAGCGTGATCTGGGGCCTCCCGTACCTGTTCATCCGGATCGCGGTGAGCGACCTGTCCCCGGTGGTGCTGGTGTTCGCGCGAACCGCGATCGGGGCCCTGATCCTGCTGCCTATCGTGGTCTGGCGGGGCGAGCTGCGCGGCCTGGTCAAGAGCTGGGTGCCGCTGCTGGCCTTTGCGGCGGTCGAGATGGGGGTGCCGTGGCTGATGTTGACGAGCGCTGAGCAGAAGATCACCAGCTCGCTCGCCGGGCTGCTCGTATCGGCGGTGCCGCTGGTGGGCGTGGTGATCGCGACCGCGCTCGGCAATCGCGAGCACCTCGGGACGGCGAGCCTTGGCGGCCTGCTGCTGGGTGTGGTTGGAGTGGTCGCGATCGTAGGCTTCGACCTGAGGGCGTCCGACTGGTTGGCGCTGGTCGAGGTGGGCGTCGTCGTGGTCGGGTATGCCGTCGGTCCGGTCATAATCTCGCGCTACCTCAAGGACCTCCCGTCGATGCCGGTGATCGCGGTGTCTCTTGCCGCGTGCGCCATCGCATACCTCCCGTTCGCGGCGCTGAGGTGGCCGCGCTCGGTTCCGCCGACGGACACGATCGTCTCGGTCGCCGTGCTCGCGGTGGTGTGCACTGCGCTCGCCTTCGTCGTGTTCTTCGCTCTGATCTCGGCGATCGGCCCCGTCCGAGCGACGGTCATCACGTACATCAACCCCGCGGTCGCCGCTTTGCTCGGCGTCACCGTGCTCCGCGAGAATTTCACGTTCGGGATGGTCGGAGGGTTTGTGCTCGTGATCGCCGGCTCGGTGCTGGCTACGAGGCGCCCGCCAGAGGCTGCGCCTGCGCCTGCCTTGAGCCATGAGGGTCAATCAAGCGTTTAATTAGCCGCCATGAGGGATGACCCCCGCGCCGGCCGGGAACGACGCCGCCAGGAGCTGATGCGTGCGACCTCCGAGTTGATTGCTCGGCACGGCTTCGAGGGCTTACGGACGCGAGACGTCGCGGACCTGGTGGGGGTGAACATCGCGACCCTCCACTACTACTTTCCGACCAAGGAGTCGCTGATCAGAGCTGTGCTCGACCAGGCGATGATTCGTTTCCGCTCGACGCTCAGCCCACATGGTTCTCCAGCTGACCAGCTGCGAAATCACCTGCACGCCGTACGCAAGCTTCTGCTCGACGAGCCCGAGTTGAGGGCGGTAATGGCTGAGCTCGCCCTGAGGTCAGCACGGGATCGCTCGATCGCGGCGGTCATGGCCGAAATGTACGACTCGTGGCACCGGGCCATGCGCGGGCTGCTTCGCCGTGCGGTCAAGAACGGGAGCTTGCGACCAGAGCTCGACAGCGACGGCGTCGCCGCGCTGGTGGTTGCGACTCTAACCGCGGCGACGCTGCCAACGCTGAGCACAACGCCGCGCGCTGACCAGGCAATGCGACAGCTCGAGCGGTGGCTTGGCATTCTGGGCGCGCATGGCTCTAGAAAGACTGGGACGAAGACCTCTGCGACCGTTCAAGCAAGTGATTGATGGACGTGGTACGCTTGAGAGATCCAATCAAACGATTGGGTTATCTCAGGAGGAAATGTCATGGTGGTCCCCACGGAATCGAAAGCGCGAGTTCCTTCCTTCGTAGGCCGCTTCAACCCGATTGCCAGGCGGATGCTGGGCGCCGGTGTGCCGATGGGGCCCAACGCGCTCATCACGATCCGCGGCCGCAAGTCAGGGGAGCCTCGAACGACCCCGATTGCTCTGATCGAGATCGACGGCCGCCGGTGGGTGTCCAGCCCGTACGGAGACGTCAACTGGGTCCGCAACCTTCGCGCCTCGGGTGAGGCCACAGTCACAGTCGGCCGGAAGCGAGAGGCTGTAGCCGCGATCGAGCTGTCGAAGGAAGAGCGCGTTGCCTTCTTCCGCGACCGGATGGGCCCCTACGTGAGGCGGATTCCGTTGGGACTCGGGCGCTTCATCATCGGCTCGGTCCTCGGAGCCAAGGAGATGCTGGACGACCCCGAGAACGCGGCCGAGCGGCACCCCGTCTTCGAGTTGCGCTAGGCGGCAGCGGGGAGGCGCGCGGTGAGCCACTCGGCGGCCCTTTCGACCGTCGAGAAGAAGCGGACGGGTTGGTCGACGTACACATCGTCAGGCGGTTTGATGAGTAACGTATAAGCGTTGCCCGAGCCGCCGGCGACAGCAAAACGCCCGGCCACAGCCCGCCGAAGGGATGGGCGACTGTGAGCCCAGGGAGCTGATGGAACAGTGCTATTTCAAGACCCAAGCCGAGTTCCGCGCCTGGCTGGTGGAGAACCATGCCACAGCGACGGAGATCGGCATCGTGCTGCACCGCAAGGCGTCGGCCGAGCCCAGCATGACGTGGTCGGAGGCGGTCGACCAGGCGCTTTGCTTCGGCTGGATCGACAGCGTCGCGCGAAGGCTGGATGACACCCGCCGGGTGCAGCGGTTCACGCCGCGCAAGCCCAAGAGCAACTGGAGCGCGGTCAACATCAAGAAAGTTGAGGAGCTGACTGACCAAGGGCTCATGACGAAGGCCGGGTTGGCGGCGTTCGCGCGGCGGGACGAGGCGCGGTCGCGGGTCTATTCATACGAGAACCGGCACGTGGCGGCGCTCGACCCGCAGCGGGAGGCCCAGTTCCGGGCTGAGGCGGGCGCCTGGGAATTCTTCGGCCGGCAGCCGCCGTCATACCGGCAGACGGCGATCTACTGGGTCATGAACGCCAAACGGGAAGAGACGCGTTCCAGCCGCCTGGCGCGCCTGATCGATGTGTCGGCCGAGCGCCGCCGGCTGTCTTAGTTGACGGACAAGTTCGGCATCCGCCGGCCGGTCAACATCACTGCGGCCAAGGACTAGGTTCGGCGCCGCGGCGCTGCGGCGGCTCGACGCGGGCGGCGGCGGCGGTCCGCGAGCGCGACCACCCCGAACAGGATCGCTCCTATGAACCCGACCTTGCTGAGGTCCGGATCCAGGCCGACGATCACGGGCGCGAGCAGCACTGCCCAGCCCAGCTCGTAGGCAGCGCCCGCCCACAACCACCAGAAGCGCCGGCGGCGCGCCGCACCCACCGCGATGGCCGCCGGCACTACGACGTAAATCACCACGACGGCGACCAGGAGCACGCTCTGCGTGAGCACGTCCAGCCAGGAGACCTGGAGGCGGACCGCGGCCTGGCGCGAAGTCAGCTCGACCTGCCAGTAGGCCACTGCGACGGAGGCCAACAGGAACGAATACAGCGCGGCGGCGACGGCCTCGAGCACAAGCAGCGCGGTCGCCGCCCAGCGGACGATGAACATCCGCGAGACTGTAGCTTGAGGGGCGGGGACCTACCCTATCGTGAGGATCGTGCTGACGGTCGATGACGTACGGCGGTTTGCCTTGACGCTGCCGCGTACGACAGAGGCGCTCGTGGCCGGCCGCGTCAAGTTCCGCATCGGTCGCATCGTCTACCTCTCCTTTTCACGCGACGAGACCGTGATGGGCTTCGCCTTCCCCAAGGAGGAGCGCGATTGGCTGGTGGGCGGAACGCCGGAGAAGTTCATGCAGCCGTCGGCGTCGGATCTTCGCTACCACTGGGTGCTGGTGCGGATGGCGGCGCTTGATGAGACCGAGATGCGCGAGCTGGTGCTCGACGCATGGAGAATGGTGGTGCCCAAGCGCGTGGCCGTCGCATACGAGGCGGCTACGTCACGGCGACCTTGACCGGGATGCAGGCACGGCCGGCGCCCGCCCCAGTCGGCAATGAGCGATTTGTTCTTGTCTAAGCCACCGTGGAGGTCTGCGCACGTCGCCGACCGTCTGTGCGGGCGCCCGGAAGCCAAGCATCTCCGGATGGTCCAGCAAGGCTCGCCGCCCTCCCACGCAACGCGAATTTGACGATACCTCCCCACCACGCTGATAATTTCTGAGTACCGGACACAGAGATCCGGCCACGGGGGAGGTTGAGTTCGATGAGACGAGTCGCCGTTGGATTTGTTTCCGTCCTGCTGATCAGTGCCTGCGGCGGTGGCGGCGGCGGAGGCGGCGGCACTACCGGCGGCACCCCTCAGCGCGGAGGCACCGCGACCATCGCGCTCGAGAGCGAGCTGCACACGCTCGACCCGATGAACTCGTCACTGCTGGTCGAACGTGAGGTCTTCTACAACATCTACGACTCACTCTTCACCATCGATCCGTCGCTCAAGATCCACCCCGGACTGGTCGCCAGCTGGGACACATCCGACGCGCTCAACTTCAAGTTCACGCTGCAGACCGGCGTCAAGTACCAGGACGGGACGCCTTTCAATGCCGCCTCGGTCAAGGCCAACATCGAGCGCTACAAGACAGCCACGGGCTCCCTGCGCAAGTCGGACCTCGCGAGCGTGAACACCGTTGAGGTCGTCGACGACTCGCACGTCATCTTCCACCTGAAGAAGCCCGATGCCACGCTGCTGGCGACCCTGGTGGATCGAGCAGGAATGATGCTTTCGATGGACGCCGTCGCCAAGGGCGGCGCCAACTTCTCGCTCGCGCCTGCCGGCGCTGGTAGCGGTCCCTTCGAATTCGTCGAGTGGCTGAGAAACGACCACCTCACGCTGAAGAAGAACCCGAGCTACTGGAAGTCCGGGGTTCCCTACCTTGACGGCATCACCTACCGTGCCATTCCGGACGTCAACGCAATCCTGTCCGCCCTCAAGACCGGCGATGTCGACATCGCGCGCTTAATTGCCGCGAAAGACGTCGCCGGCGTCAAGGCCGACTCCAGCTTCATCTACCGCGACACGCCGGCCATCGGCTTCAACGGCTTCGAGCTCAACACCGGGGCCCCGCCGTTCAACGACCCTGCCAAGCGCCAGGCGGTCGCGACCGCGATCGACCGCTACGCGATCCTGAAGAACATCAACTTCAACATCGGAGTCGTCGGATACGGACCGATTCCACCGTCGAGCTGGGCGTTCGACTCAAGCGAGAAGCTGTACGACCACGCCGACGCAGCCAAGGCAAAGTCGATTGCGACCGGATTCACGTTCACGTACAAGACCACGTCCGATCCAGTTGCCCAGCAGCTCGCTCAGCTCATGCAGTCCGAGCTCGCGGCAGCCGGCATCACGATGCAGATCCAGAGCGAGGAGTTCGCCACCGAGGTCCAGGAGTGCGAGAAACACCAGTTCCAGGCCTGCGGCGTGAACTGGTCCGGACGCATCGATCCCGACGGGAACATGTACGCGTGGTGGCACACCGGAGGCAGCTTCAACGACAGCCAGTACAGCAACTCGCAGGTCGACGCCTGGCTCGATGACGCGCGCACGACCTCTGACCAGAGCAAGCGCAAGCAGGACTACGACAATGCGCAGAAGCAGATCGTTGCGGACGCGCCGTACGTGTTCACAGTGTTTGGCGTCAGTCCGCAAATCTCCGACACCAAGATCCACAACTTCACGCTGTATCCCGACCTGATGATTCGGATGGCGGGGGTCTGGAAGGGCTAATCAGATCCGGCGGTAGCGGGGCGGCGGAGGTGCAGGTGTGACCGCCTACATCCTCCGGCGCCTCCTGCTGATGGTGCCCGTGGCATTCCTGGTCACCGTCGGCGTCTTCATGCTCATCCACCTGAGCCCAGGCGACCCCGCCCTGGTCATGCTGGGCGAGGACAGGACTCCGCAGGCCATTGCGGAGATCCACAGCGAGCTTGGCCTGGACAAACCCCTCTACGTGCAGTACGGGATCTGGCTCGGCCACATCGTTCATGGCGATTGGGGCCGGTCGATCACGACCCACGAACCAGTGGCGACAGCGATCAAGGAACGGTTGCCCGCCACCCTCGAGCTCGGCATCGTGGCGCTGGCCTGGTCCCTGCTTGTCGCGATCCCGCTTGGAACGATCGCGGCCATTCGGCGCGGTTCGTTGACCGATCAGATCGCGACGGGGATCACTGTGGCCGGCGTGTCGATCCCGAACTTCTTCATAGGGATCGTTCTCATCTTCGTGCTCTCGGTCACGCTTCGCCTATTCCCGTTCGGCGGCTACGTGCCGCTGCTGCAGAATCCTGTCGAAAGCCTGCACCACGTCGCGCTGCCGGCAATCGCGCTTGGCACGGCCGGCGCGGCGATCAACATGCGGTTCACGCGTTCATCGATGATCGAGGTGCTCAACTTTGACTACATTCGGACCGCGTGGGCCAAGGGGGCCTCGTGGCGCCGGGTTGTCTTCGTCCATGCACTGAAGAACGCGCTCATCCCGGTCGTGACGATCGTCGGCATTCAGATCGGTGGCATCATCGAGGGCGCGGTGGTCACGGAAACTGTGTTCACCTGGCCGGGCGTCGGGCGGCTCGCAGTGGAGTCGATTTTCAACCGTGACTACACCGTCGTCCAGGGCATCGTTCTCGTTGCCGCCTTTTCCTACATGTTCGCCAACCTGCTGGTGGACATCGTGTACGCGTGGCTCGACCCACGAATTTCGTACGCGTGAGCAACGCATCCGCGATCGTCGCCGCCCAGGAGCCATTCCGCCTCACGCCCATCGCCCTGCTGGACCTGGTGCGCACTCACCGGCGCGCCACGGTGGCGGTCCTGATGCTTGCGTTCCTCTTCCTCATCGCGCTGCTGTCGCCGCTGATTTCGCCGCACGACCCACTCGCGGTCAAGCCGGACGACTCGTATCTACCGCCGCTCAGCCCGGGCCATATCCTCGGCACGGACGAGCTCGGAAGGGACCTGCTCAGCAGGATCCTGTGGGGTACGCGAGTGTCGCTTCCCGTGGCATTCGTTGCGGTGGGGGTCGGCCTCGCAATCGGCGGCGCGATCGGGATGCTGAGCGGATACGCCGGAGGGGTCACCGATCTCCTGCTCATGCGGCTGATAGACGCCCTGCTCGCATTTCCGGGCTTGATCCTGGCCATCGCCCTGGTCGCCGCGTTGGGACCGGGTTTGCGAAACGCGATGATCGCGATAGGGATCGTGGCCGTACCCGTGTACGCGCGCCTGGTGCGCGCCCTCGTGCTTCAGCTCAAGCCGATGGAGTTCATAGTCGCGAGCCGGTCGATCGGCGCGACCCCCTTGCGCCTCGTGGTGCGCCACTTGATTCCCAACCTCGTCAATCCGATCCTCGTGCAGGTCTCCCTGTCGGCCGGATTCGCCATCCTCGCCGAAGCGACGCTCTCGTTCCTCGGCCTCGGCGCCCAGCTTCCGACGCCTGACTGGGGGCAGATGATCAACACGGGCGCGGCCTTTCTGACCAACGATCCGTGGCTGGCGATCGTGCCCGGGGCGGCGATTTCGGTGACCGTCTACACCTTCAACCTGTTGGGCGATTCGCTGCGCGATGCGCTCGACCCGAGGCTGCGCTCCTAGCGCCCTACGGCATGGGCCTGGCCGCCGCGAGGATTCGCCGCCGCCGAAAGGAAGCCGCCCTCCCGGCCCACCGCGGAAGTGTAGCCGCTCGAGATTCCGCCCCGCCAGATGAGGAAGTCCATCAAAGCTCCACTACCTACCATTCATCGATGAATATTGAGCTTTGTCTTGATCGGGTTCGGGCTCGAAACGCCACCGTCCGGATCAGAGCGTGGGCGGTCGGAGTATTAGTGGCCGAGTCATGGACCTGGCCGAGGCCTCGCGCCTCGGCACCGAAGATTTTGCGGTCATACCCAGTTCGGCCCAATCCGTCCCAACTGTCATCGGCAAGACCGTTCGCGTCGAGGCGTCCGACCCCGTCAGCGGCCAGCCTGTTTCGTTCGTGGTCGAAGGGGCGGGCACGCGAGAGGTCAATCCTCCAAGCATCCTGGTGTCAATGGCGGTTCCCGACGGCCCGTTCGGTTACGACGTGATCGAGAGGTTCTGCCATCAGGTCCTGTTCTTTGCCTCTGAAGAAACAGGCGCGAGGTGGACCGCCAAGCATCCTGGCTCGAGGCTGCTCTCGGTGGACGATGCCTTTGAGCTGGGCGGGGCCCTGACCCACCGAATCGTTCCAGGGATCGGGCAATGAAGATCACGATTCAGTACTTCGACGGATGCCCGCATTGGAAGCTTGCCGAGGAACGCGTGCTGAACGTGGTTAAAGGTTTCTCCAATGAGCAGATCACTCTCGAGCGCCAGCTGATCGACTCGCCCGCGACAGCCGAGCGTGTGGGATTCCACGGCTCTCCCACCATCCTTGTCGACGGCCAGGACCTGTTTGCCACCGGCGCGGAGTCGATCAGTCTGGGGTGTCGAGTCTTTCTGACGGAAGACGGAATTCAAGGCGCGCCATCGGAGAAACAGCTTCGCGATGTGATCAGACTGAGCAGGCAAGATTAGCCGGCAGGTCGATTCGCTCGCGATCCAAGGTAACGGCGGACGGCAACTCCAGCCCACACAATCTCGACCACGCCTTCCGCGCATTCGTGCGCGAATCCGAGATGGCTCCCGGTGACCGATTCCCAACCGAGCGTGAGCTTGCCCGCAGCCGCGGGTCATGCCTACGTCCCGGCAACCAGGACGCGTTTGCGAGTTGAGAACAGGACCACGACGGTGCCCAGCTGCGCAACCACGGAGAAGATCACGAGCGCCGGAATGGAGTAGCTATAGATGATCCCCATGGCTGCGCTGCCGACGAACCAGGCCACTCCGTAAAGCGCGTTGAAGATCCCGAATGCATACGCCCGACGGTCCGAATGCACCATGACCGAGATCGGCGCACTCATGATCGAATCCTGTATCCCCATGCCGACGCCCCACAGCGCGACACCGATCGCAGCAAGACCGAGATTGCCGAGAAAGGCGAAGGGCGCGAATCCGGCTGAGAGAATGGCAGCAAGCATCAAGGACGGCATCCCCCAGCGGTCGAACCACCGGCCGAAGATGAGCGCCGAAATCGCTGCCGCGCCCATCGCTAGCGCGTAGAGGAGCGGGATCGCCGCGGTTGGCTCTCCCGAGCGCTGGAGGTGAAAGGAGATGAGATTGAAGTCGGCGTAGCCGATTGCCATGAGCGCCATCGCAGCGAGGTAGAGCCAAAAAGTCCTGGGTAGCGAACTTGGCGCGGGACCAGCAGGCGCCGGCGCCTCCATCAGCCTGGGATTGGGAAACCGCGACCGGCTGATGGCGAGAACGATCAGTGACAGCACGGCCGGCACGATCAGCCATGCGTACGCTAGGCGGAAGGCGCCGCTGCGGATGAAGAGAATCGCTCCCACCGCGAGTGGACCAATCAGCGCACCGGTTTGATCGAGGCCCTCTCTGAGAGCGAAAGCCCAACCCTGGCCGATCACGCTTCCGGCATTCGAGAGCATGGCGTCGCGGGGCGGGTTACGGATTCCCTTCCCGATACGCTCGGCAATGATGAGCAGGACCGCCACCTGCCAGTTGCCGGCCAACGCCATTGCCGGTGCGGCGAAGAGGTTGACGACATAGCCAATGCCGGTCCACAGCCAGTAGCGGCCGGTCCGGCCGGCGACGTAGCCGGAACCGAGCCGGACGATGTAGCCGAGCAGCTCCGCCAGGCCGGAACTGACGCCGACGACCACGGCCGAGGCGCCGAGGTAGGCCAGAAACGCACCGTTGATCCCTCGCGCCGCCTCATAGGTCATGTCGGAGAAGAGGCTGACGATGCCTATGAGGACAACGAAGGTTAAGGCGGACCTGGCCAGATTCACGTTTGGGGTCCTGCCGGGCTTATCCGTTGTCTCGCTCTGCACCCTAACCTCCAGATCTGGTGGTCAGGGGCTATTAGCTCAACTGCGAGCGATTCCAGGGATTGCTATCCCGCGGCGAGCCCCATCGCCTTGTGAGAGCAATGTAGCATCTGCGGCCTGCTCTGACGCGACCGCTCCGATCTGGACACGGGGCGCGTCGTGCGTCACCTCGAAAGCATTGGGGAGAGGCCGGAATAGGTTTGTTTCTACGGGCGTCCAGGCCCAGACGGCTTCGGACGATGCTTCTTCGGGCCGGGACCGTGGTGCCCGCCGGGTCCTCGAACGGGCGGCTTTGGATCCCCCTGAGGATAGTGCTCCTCCTTCATCCCGGTCGCTTCTCTAAACGCCTTGCGTTGGTAAAGGACTCGCAGCGCGACCTCCGAGAGCATGGCTGCGTCCGCAACTTCGGCGGCCTTGTGTATGTCTCGTTCGGACAGGTCTTTCAACATCCGTAGCCCGTCCACAGACGCCCCAGCATCGAGGAGGCTTTTCGTCAGCCGGGCGATGGCCAAGTCCCGAGGCGAATAGCGCAGCTTGCCGTGCTCACGCGTAGGACTGATCAGACCCTGCTCCTCCCAGTAGCGCAGGACACGCGGAGTGACACCCACCTGCTCGGCAAGCCGCGGGATCGCTACCAGTTCGTCATCGGCCAGCTCGAGAGGTGGCTCGTCAGTAGGTAAATCTGCCATGATTACGTAAGATCGTAAAGGAAGCTAGGGCTCCTGTCCTGACTTCGAGGAGATTGAAACTCGAACCGAATGGCCTCACATTGTTCTGCGCGCCCTGAGACCGACACCGAACGCGACACGATCGCGTCACGCAACGACTGGCTTCGACCGGTTTTGGCGAGCGCAGGCCTTGTCCTCGTCGCCTTCGCCGGGTGGGTGGATCTACACAGCCTGGCGACCGCGGCGGAGAGAACGGCTGGGCCATTCATTACGTTGGCAGTGGTGATCGGCGGCGGCGCCATCGCCGACCGCTTGGGGCTCTTCCAATTGCTGGCGAGAGTGGTCCTATCGGACAATGTGCCCAGCCTCTTGGCCTCGGCCAGCGTGCTCACCTTCACCGCCGTGGTCAGCGGTGCAGTTAACCTCGACGTGGCGGCGGTGGTAGCGCCTCCCCTCGCCATTCGCGTGGCAGCGCGAAAGAGGCTCAACGCCGCGCGGCTGGTCGTCGCCACCGCCCTCACGGCGAATGCGACCTCATTCCTGCTGCCTACCTCGAACTTGACCAATCTCCTTGTGTTGAATCGATCGTCGATTGGAGCCCTCGAATACGTTCGCGAAGGCTGGATTGCCTGGCTGCTGGTGACTGTCTTGACTATTGGGTGCCTGGCGCTACTGAACCGAAGATCCGAACACGGCCCCGCACTACCATCCCCGCGATCGGCGACGGCTCGGCCGATCGTCCCCACCATCCTCGACCTTTTGCTGATGTACGTCATCGCCTCCGCGGTCCGAGCTCTGCTCGGCGGCGGCTTGACACTCCACGGCGGATTCGTAGCCCAGGTCTTTGTCGGGAGCCTACTGGCCGCCGGAGTCAACAATCTGCCTGCCGCAGCAGCCGTACAGACCGCCGCCAACGGCGTGCCATGGGCGGCAATCTGGTCGATGGCGATTGGCCCGAACCTGCTGGTCACCGGGTCGGTGGCCAGCATCATCTGTCGCCGCACTGCTCTCGTCCACGGCGTCCGTTTTCAGTCCGCTACGTTCTCGCTGCTGGGCGCTGCGATGCTGCCTCTCCAATTCCTGGCAGCTTGCGCCGGTTTGGAGCTGGCCAGGCTGGGATGACGGTCACCGGGTGAGGGCCGGTGATCCTAGTGCTGGGCGCTCTGGCGGCGGCATGACGGCGCGGGCTGACAGGCTGTTCCAGATAGGTCGTCAAGAGTTGGAGAAGCGAGCCGCGGCGTTCCACGACGATGTCGGATCGACCGCCACCAGACACGGAACGAGCAGGGGGAGGCGCGCGCCGATCGTTTCAGCCGTTGTCTCCTGCCGCCACGAGGCCAGACTCGTAGGCCAGCACCACTGCCTGCGCACGATCGCGAAGTTCAAGCTTTGACAGGAGCCTCACCACGTGGGTTTTGACCGTTGACTCACTCAAGAAGAGTGCCTCGGCGATTTCGGAGTTCTTGAGCCCTCGCGCGACCAACTTGAGAACCTCTGATTCGCGAGGCGTCAATCGGCCCAGTAGAGAGGCTGTGGCTGCCGGTAAGCGAGACGCTCGCATGAACTTCTCGATTAGGCGTTTGGTGACGCTCGGAGCGAGGAGAGCATCGCCATCGATGACTCCCCTCACTGCCTCGATCAGCTGAGCCGGCCTCACGTCCTTCAAGATGAAGCCGCTGGCTCCATCGCGAAGTGCCTCGTAGACGTACTCATCCAGATCAAACGTGGTGAGGATCAGCACCTTGGTGGAATCACCGAGGGCCGCCATGCGCCGCAAGGCTTCAAGCCCGTTAAGCCTTGGCATCTTGATATCCATCAGGACGACATCCGGATGGTGCTGCTTGCATGCGGACAGAGCTTCTTCCCCATCACCTGCCTCGGCCACGACCTCGATGTCTCCTTGCGATTCCAGGATCATTCGGAGGCCCGCCCGAACGAGAGCCTGGTCGTCGGCGATCACGACCTTCACGCTCTGTTCTCACCGCCCGACTCGAGGTCAAACGGCAACCACGCGCGAACGTTGAACCCTCGGTCGACACCGGGACCCACTTCGATGCGACCGCCGGCCAAGCCAACTCGCTCCTTCATGCCAGCGATGCCGCGACCAGACGAGCCACTCCCGGTGGCTGGTCCATCGCACAAGACCTCGATCATCACTTCATAGGGCCCGTATTCGACCACGACACGCGTGGTCGCCAAACGTGAGTGCCTGAGCGCGTTAGTCAGGGCTTCCTGAATTACACGGTAGCCGGCGAGTTCGAGCCCTGAGGTAATAAAGCGAGCGGTGCCCCTGACCTCGAGACTGACAGGCAATCCTGCTTCTTTAATCGTTTCGACGATGGCCCCCACGTCGGCGAGGGTCGGCTGGGGATCTCGATCACCGCCACTGTCACCCAACACTCCAAGGATCGTTCGCAACTCCTGCATAGCCCGCCGACCGGTCTCCCCGACAGCCTCCAGAGCACCGATTGCGCGATCGGGGGTTCGCTCAACTACCTGGCGCGCAGCTCCAGCCTGGACGACCATCAGGCTCACACTGTGGGCGACGACGTCGTGGAGCTCCCTAGCAATACGGGCTCGCTCCTCCGCCTGAGCTACCGCCAGCGATAGCCGCTGTTCTGTCTCCAACCGGCGGGCGCGTTCGGCCATGGCGTCGGCTTTGGCCCGGCCCTGCCGCATCAACGCACCCACTGTCCAGAATGCAAAGAGAACCGCGAAGGGCGCTATGTAGGTGGGGATCGACGGTATTACACCCCCGAAGGCGGCGATCACGACCACGCCAAGAATCGCCACCTCCAGCAGGCCGACCAGCCGGCGCCTTTCGTGCGTGCCGACCGAGTATGCGGCGACAACGGCGCAGGTGCTGTCAACGTAGGGGGTCTCCCTGGAGAGCGCCGCACCTACGAACACAATCGCCATCACCAGCAGAGGCCACCGCCGGCGCCAGATGAGCGGGATAGTCACCAGGAGAATGAGGGGAGCAGATCGATTTGATGGCACGGGGTTCGACTCGAGCCAGATCTCACCGACCCCAGCCGCAGTCAAGACGGCAGCAAGCGCTATGTCGCCGCGCCGGTCGATCCAATCTGTCAGCCGGTCCCGCATGTCCGCAGTCCCCGCCACAAAGGGCACTCTAGCCCTCAGGTTCTAGCTCCGAGTCATCCTGCAGATGTACTCGGACCGTACGACGGGACGACGCCCACCCGAGTTTCCGCTCCCAGATCGATGCCGAACGGCGCCACGGGCTGACGACAAGGCGAATTGGGCCGCTCATTCTGAAGTGCGCTGTGATCGAAGTTCAAGATCTAACCAAGCGGTACGGGCAAACCGTTGCAGTTGACAAACTGACCTTCGCGGTCCACCCCGGCCGAGTCACGGCCTTCCTTGGCCCGAATGGAGCGGGCAAGTCGACAACGATGCGAATCCTCCTAGGGTTGGCCCGAGCTGACCAGGGATGTGCCCGCATCGAAGGGCGTGCGTATTCGCAGTTGCGTCAACCGCTGACGCGGGTTGGAGCGCTGCTCGAAGGCTTCGGTCCCAATCGTGGCCTCAAGGCCTTCAACCATCTGCTGTGGGTAGCGCAGACCAATCGGATCGAGCGACGCCGAATCCTCGAGGTGCTCGAGATGGTTGACTTGGCGAGCGTCAGCCATCGGCGAGTGGGCGAGTTCTCCCTAGGCATGGGCCAGCGTCTCGGCCTTGCCGTCGCGCTGCTTGGCGACCCGCCGACTCTGGTCCTCGACGAACCGTCCAACGGCCTAGACCCCGAAGGCATTCACTGGCTCCGTCAATTCCTACGCCGATTGGCTGCCGATGGCCGGACCGTATTCGTATCCAGTCATCTGATGGCTGAGATGGCTGTGACCGCGGATCACCTGATAGTGATCAACAGGGGCCGTCTACTCGCCGATACCAGCACCGCTGAATTCATCAAGCGCAATGCGAGGACCTTTGTCCGAGTCAGAACGCAGGAGCCGAAACAGTTTCGTCTGCAGTTGTCCGGGGCGGGGATTGCGGCTGTACTCGCTCAAGACGGCAGTGTCGAGGTCAGCGGTGCGGGCGCGGCCGAAGTCAACCGGCTGGCCATTGCCAACCAGATCCTTCTTGACGAGCTGAGCACCCAATCGGCTTCCCTCGAGGAGGCGTTCCTCCGCCTCACGAATCCCACGAACGAGTCGGAACGATGATCAAGGACCTGATAGCCGCCTCATGCGCGGAATTCACCAAGCTGCGGTCGATGCGCTCGACACTGGTCGCGCTGTCGCTCACCTTCCCCATCAGTATCGGTATCGGCGCACTCGAAGGCTGGTCAGTCAGGGGTGCTATCGCATCGCACAGCCCGATGCTTCGGTCCGACTTTAGTGCGGCGCAGGCCGGTTTCGACGGCGTGCTGTACGGCCAGCTGGCATTGATCGTTTTCAGCGTTCTCCTGGTCACCAGCGAGTACGGGTCTCGCATGATCGGACTCTCGCTTATCGCAGTCCCACGACGCGGCCATTTCTACACAGCCAAGATGATCGTGGTGGGGTTGGCGGCTGCGGTTGTTGCGATTCCGGCAATTGTCCTCGCCTACATGGCAACTGAATTTGCCCTCGGGCCGTACGGTTCATCACCCCTCGCATCGGGGGTACCGCGCGCCATGCTCGGCGCGCTGGGCTACTTGACGTTGATGTCAGTCTTCGCTGCGGGCATGGCTGTGATGGCCCGCAACCCGATCGTGCCGTTGGCCACGTTGCTTCCGCTTGTGCTGGCGGGCTCGCAGATCCTTTCGGTCATTGGAGCCACCGCGGCCCTTGCTCGATTTCTTCCCGACCAGGCCGGCATGCGGATGCTCGCAGTTACCGCCGGCACTGGCGACAAACTGAGTTCGGTCGCGGGGTTCGCGGTGATGTTGGTCTGGGCCGCAGCAGCCTTGATCGGCGGCTATGTTCTGGTTCAGCGCCGGGATTCCTAGAGACGGCACCTACTCAGTTTCGCGATCTCGATTGGGTTGTATCGCTCATAAAGGCTTCGTTTCAACCCTGTCGGGGCTGACTCTGCATCAAGCTCGGAATCACCCCGGATCAGAACTGACACATACAACGTGTAGTAGTTGTGGAACTGAGAGTGTGGACCTGAGGGGATTCGAACCCCTGACCTCTTGAGTGCGATTCAAGCGCGCTCCCAGCTGCGCCACAGGCCCACTTGCGCCAGTAGATAGGGCGAGAGGCCAGTATAGCCCGGGCCGATTGCCCTTCTGGACACCGGAACAACGGGCCCAGAACATCCGGTTCCTATACTCGCGAGATGGCGTTTCTCTTCAAGGGCAAGAGGGTTCCGGAGGGCGTCGACCCCGCGCGGATTCCGCCGGGCCAGACCCTCACCGCCCCCGACCGGTGGCCTGTCCTCAGCTTCGGTCCCGTTCCGAAGACCGACCTCGCAACGTGGGACTTCAAGGTTTTCGGCGCGGTGGAGAACGAGCTCACGCTGGATTACGGCGAGCTGCGCGCGCTGCGCTCAAAGGACGTTGTAGCCGACATCCACTGCGTCACCGGCTGGAGCCGCCTGGGCGATAAATGGACCGGGGTCCCGATCCGGGAGATCCTGGAGCGCGTCAAGCCCAAGCCCGAAGCGAAGTACGTGAACGCCCACTGCGAGTACGGCTACACGACATCGATTCCCTTGAGCGTGCTCGACGCCGAGGAAAACCTGCTCTGCTACGCGTGGAGCGGCGAACCGCTGAGCCCTGAGCATGGCTGGCCGCTGCGCCTGTTCGTGCCCTCGAAATACTTCTGGAAGTCGGCCAAGTGGCTGCGCGGGCTAGAGTTCATGGATCGCAACCGGCTCGGTTTCTGGGAGCAACGTGGGTATCACGACGAGGCCGACCCCTGGAAGGAAACACGGTACTGGTGATCGGGGCGCTCTAGCCCGGCCGCCGCTCGTCACCTTCACATCCGATTTCGGCTCCGGCTCGCCCCTCGTGGCGGCAATGAAAGCCATGGTGCTGGCGGGCTGCCCGAATGCCGTGCTGGTGGATGTGAGCCACGAAGTTCCGCGATTCGACGTGTCGGCGGGCGCGTTCATGCTCTTCGCCGGCACGCGCCATTTCGGCGCCGAATCCGTTCACCTGGCGGTGGTGGACCCCGG
>JBOHUQ010000086.1:0-2732 GCA_050734495.1 Candidatus Dormibacteraceae bacterium | reverse complement strand
AGCCGAGGCTGCTCGGCCACTGGGGGACGACACCTGGCCTGAACCTCATCTACGCGCACGCCAACCGCGTGATCAAGAATCGCGACCTCGATGCGATCTACATCATGGGACCCGGCCACGGCGGTCCCGCGACGGTCGCAAACGCGTACCTCGAGGGCACCTACAGCGAGATCTACCCCGACATCACGATGGACGCCGACGGCATGCGGAAGCTGTTCCGGCAGTTCTCGTTTCCGGGGGGCATCCCGAGCCATGTCGCACCCGAGACGCCCGGTTCTATCCACGAAGGCGGCGAGCTCGGCTACGCCCTCGTGCACGCGTACGGTGCGGCCTTCGACAATCCGAACCTCACCGTGTTCTGCATAGTCGGCGACGGCGAGGCGGAGACCGGTCCGCTGGCCGCGAGCTGGCACTCAAACAAGTTCCTCAACCCACGACGCGACGGCGCTGTGCTACCGATTCTTCATTTGAACGGATACAAGATCGCCAACCCGACCGTGCTCGCTCGAATCCCAGAAGCGGAGCTCCGCGACCTGCTCGAGGGCTACGGCCACGAGCCGATCTTCGTCAGCGGCGAAGACCCGGACCTGGTGCACCAGCAGCTCGCGGCGGCGCTCGACGAAGCGCTCCGCCGGGTCATGGAAATTCAGAAGGCCGCTCGCTCCAACGGCAAGACGCCGCGCCCGCGCTGGCCGATGATCGTGCTCCGCACACTCAAGGGGTGGACCGGACCGAAGATCGTCGATGGACAGCAGATCGAAGGCACCTTCCGCGCTCACCAGGTGCCTCTGACCGACTTCAAATCCAGGCCCGACCACGTGAGGATCCTCGAGGACTGGATGCGCAGCTATCGCCCGGAGGAGCTTTTCGACCCCTCCGGCCGCCTGGTCGCAGAGCTCGCCGAGTTTCCGCCGGGCGGAGCACGCCGCATGAGCGCGAACCCCCACGCCAACGGCGGGGAGTTGCTCAAGCCCCTGCGCCTACCCGACTTCCGGTCATATGCGGTTCGGGTGGACAAGCCGGGCACGACCACGGGTGAAGCGACCAGGGTGCTCGGGGCGTACCTGCGAGACGTCATCCGCGAGAATCCCGACAACTTCCGGATCATGGGCCCGGACGAGACCGCATCGAACCGGCTGCAATCGGTGTTCGAGGCGACCGACCGCGCGTGGGACGCCGAGCTCGTGCCGGGCGACGACCACCTCGCCGCGGACGGGCGCGTCATGGAGGTGCTGAGCGAGCACCTTTGCGAAGGATGGTTGGAGGGATACCTGTTAACGGGTCGCCACGGCCTCTTCAACTGTTACGAGGCGTTCATCCACATCATCGATTCGATGTTCAACCAGCACGCGAAGTGGTTGAAGGTGACCCGGCAGATCCCCTGGCGGCGGCCGATCGCGTCGCTCAACTACCTGCTGTCGTCGCACGTGTGGCGGCAGGACCACAACGGCTTCTCCCACCAGGATCCGGGCTTCATCGACCACGTGATGAACAAGAAGGCTGAGGTCATTCGCGTGTACCTGGCGCCGGATGCGAACACCCTGCTTTCGGTGGCCGACCACTGCCTGCGCAGCCGGAACTACGTAAACGTGATCGTGGCGGGCAAGCAGCCCGCCCTCAACTACCTTTCGATGGAGGACGCGATCGCGCACTGCACGCGGGGGCTCGGCATCTGGGACTGGGCCAGCAGTGACGACGGCAGAGAGCCGGACGTAGTGCTGGCGTGCGCGGGCGACGTGCCGACGCTGGAGGTGCTTGCCGCCGCCGATCTCATCCGGCAGCACCTGCCGGAGCTGAAGGTACGGGTCGTCAACGTCGTCGATCTGATGCGCCTTCAGCCTCCGAGCGAGCATCCCCACGGATTGCCGGACGCCGAGTTCGACGACATCTTTACCAGCGACAAGCCGGTCGTTTTCGCATACCACGGGTATCCGTGGCTGGTCCACCGCCTGACCTATCGACGCGCGAATCACGACAACCTCCACGTCCGGGGATATAAGGAGGAAGGCACCACGACCTCGCCGTTCGACATGGTCATGCTCAATGACCTCGACCGCTTCCACCTCGTCATGGATGTGATCGATCGTGTGCCGAGCCTGGGGACCAGGGCGGCCCATATTCGCCAGGTGATGGTCGACGAGAGGTTGAGGCACCGCCAGTACACGCGCGATCACGGAGAGGACCCGCCGGACATCTCCGACTGGATCTGGCCTTACTAGAGATGCGGGTCCTGGTGGTCAATGCTGGGTCGAGCTCGCTGAAAGTGAGCGTGGTCGGCCCCGAAGACGAGGTGAGCGGCGAGCAGGAGTTCGAGGCCGCCGGCGGCCAGGTCGAGGGCGCCAAGCTCGACGCGGCGATCCATGCGATGGGCGGGGTCGAGGCGGTGGGCCATCGTGTCGTGCACGGCGGGCCGCGGTACCCGGAGTCGGTGCGCATCGACGCGGAGGTGATCCGGTACCTGGTCACCATCGCCGACCTTGCTCCTCTTCACCTTCCTGCATCGCTCACCGCGATGGCCGCGGTGCGAGAGCTCATGCCGCGCATCCCGGCCGTCGCCTGCTTCGACACGGCCTTCCATTCAGGCATGCCCGCCGCCGCCTCGACGTATGCGATCCCTCTGGAGTGGCGGCAGCGATTCGGCGTCCGCCGCTACGGCTTCCACGGCTTCTCCCACGCCTGGGCGGCGCGCCGCGCGGCGCAGCTGGTCTGTATCACTGTTACCGGGGTGAAGG
>JBOHUQ010000085.1:0-15346 GCA_050734495.1 Candidatus Dormibacteraceae bacterium | reverse complement strand
CGCCCATCGTCGGGCGGCCGGCGCCGGTTATGGCCGGAGAGCCGGCTACTGTCAAGAAATGGCGGCCGCCCAGTGGCTGCCGAGGTAGGCGCTTGCAGCGGTGGCCTGGGAAGCACTGAGGAAGACCGGCGTGCCATTCACTGCCGGCAGCGCCGCAGCTGCGGCGGCATCAACCGTCCCTGCCGTCGTCATGGCCGCCTGGCGGACCGGCCGGGCGAGACCCTTGAGCCAGAGGTTCTGGCCCTCGTCGGAGTACAGGTACTCCTCCCATAGCCGCGCCGCGGCCGGGTGAGGAGCGGTCTTGCTTATCGCCTGGGCGTAGTAGCCGCCCAGGATCGCGTTTGACGGAACGAACACTTTCCAGGTCGGGACATCCGTGCCGTGCGCGGCCGACAGGTAGTCCCAGTCGAAGACCACCGGCGTCGTCCCGTTCTTGACGGTTGCCGTCGTCGCCTGCACGGGCACGAAGTTTCCCTTCGTCTTGAGCTGGTGGAAGAAGTCGACGCCCTTGCTGATGTCATCGAGGGAGCCACCGTTGGCGAGCGACGCCATCATCACGCCGTTGAGTGCGGCGTTGGCCTTGGTGGGGTCGCCGTTGAGCGCGACCTTGCCCTTGAAGGCGGGGCCGAGGAGGTCCTGGAGAGAGTTGATGGTGGGAACCTTGCTCGAGTCGTAGCCGACCGACATGTAGCCACCGTAGTCCTGGAACCAGAGCCCAGTCGGCTCTTTCTGGCTGGCCAGGATGTCGTTCCAGGTCGCGACCTTGTACGGAGCGAAGAGGTTGGTGTTGGCCAGGGCGACGGCCATGCCGATGTCGAGAACGTCCGGCGCGCGGTTGCTGGCGCCCAGCTGCTGGACCGCGTTCACCTCGTCCTGGCTGCTGCCGTTGGGGTTGTCCGAGGTGATCGGGATCCCGTACTTCGCCGTGAAGCCGCTGATGATGGCCCCGTAGTTCGCCCAGTCAGGCGGCAGCGCGATCACGTTGAGCTTGCCCTCGGCCTTGGCCGCCGCCACCAGGGCGTCCATGCCGCCGCAGGCCGTGGCCGAGGTCGCCGTCTTGGCCGTCGACTCACTGCAGGAGGCCGAGCCTCCCCCGGTCGAGCTGCCGCATGCAGCCACCAACAGAAACGCCACCACGGCCAGCCCGAGTTGGCGTATAGGACTACTCCACTTCATTTCCTTCCCCTTTGAGACGTGAGCCTGAATCACCCAGGCGGGCGACCGATATGCAGGGGAAATATTGCTCTCAGCTTGCCTGCGTTGCAAGGACGGAGAGTCCTGGCGCCGATTTTGGTCAGCCTGCCCTTGACGCGGTGCTGCCACCGCGGAATCCCAGACGGCGGGAAAGATCCGCCGCGGCGTCCAGGGTGAGCCTGACCAGCTCCGGCCGGCCTTCCGCCCGCAGGCGGTGTGACGGTCCTGACGCGTCGAGAGCCGCCACCACCTCGCCGCTGGCGGCCAACACGGGGGCCGCGAGGGCGTCCAATCCGACTTCCAGCTCCTCGTAGGTCCTGGCGAACCCGTCCTTCAGGGCATCGCTCAACTGCGCCTCGAGCTCGGCTCTCCCCGTGATCGTGTGGGCGGTCGACCGCTCCAGCGGGCGCGCGAGCAGGCGCTCGCGGATCGCCGCCGGGCCGAATGCGAGGATCACCTTGCCGCTGGCCGTGCAGTGGACCGGCGTGCGCCGCCCGAGCCAGTTGACGCTCACCACGGAGGTCGACGCGGTCGCCTGCTCGATCGGGACGATCTCGTCCCCCACGAGCACGTCCAGCGTGACAGTCTCGCCCAGGGCTCCGGCGAGAGCCTCGCAGACCGGCCGGGCCACGGAACGCAGGTCCGCTTCGCCCGTCACCACGCTTGCCAGTTGGGCGAGGCGCTGTCCGAGGCGGTACTTGGCGCTCCTGGGGTCGCGTTCGACGAGCGCATGCCGCTCCAGGGTCCCGAGCAGGCGCAGCGCGGTCGACCGGTGGACATCGAGCCCGCGCGCGATCTCCGCGCCGCTGCGCCAGCCGCCGCTGGCGAGCAGGTCCAGGATGGTCACCGCCCTCTCCACCGACCGGACGCCGGGGTCGCGGGCGCCTTCGTTGCTCACAGCGCAACATTACGCTTGCCACCCTCCGGGGAGCTGGGTAAACTGTTGGACTCTGAGCATCTGTTGAGCAATGCGCAACAGAAGAGGAGCGCGATGAGCCGAGAAGAAGAGATCCGCGCCGGACTGTTCGAGCACACGCTCAACGGACACGCGCCCGAGGTGAAAGCCCTCACGGAAGAGGGCCTGACGCTCGGGATGAACCCGATGGACATCCTGTTCAAGGCGCTGATCCCCTCTCTTGAGGAGGTGGGCCGCAGGTTCGAGAAGGGCGACTTCTTCGTCCCGGAGATGCTGATCGCGGCACGTGCCATGCAGGGCGCGCTGGTGATCCTGCGGCCGCTGATCGCGGAGACCGGCGCCCAGCCGGTCGGCCGCTACGTGATCGGCACCGTGAAGGGCGACATCCACGACATCGGCAAGAACCTCTGCGTGATCATGCTCGAGGGCGCCGGGTTCGAGGTCTTCGACCTGGGCGTGAACACACCGCCCGAGAAGTTCGTCACCGCGGTCGAACAGCACAAGCCGGACGTGGTCGGCTTCTCCGCCTTTCTGACCACCACGATGCCCATGTTCAAGGTCAACATCGACGCCCTCACCAAGGCCGGCCTGCGCGACAGGGTTCACATCGCGGTGGGCGGAGCCCCGGTGACGCAGGAGTACGCCAGGCATGTCGGCGCGGACAGCTACGCGCCCGACGCCTCGATGGCCACGCGGATGGCCAAGGAGCTGGTCGGCGATCGCAGCCAGAGCTCGCAGGGGGCGCAAGCGCTCGAGCAGGCCGTCAAGCTGATCGACGAGACCCTGAAGAAGGGCTGATTGGAGACTCGGCTCAGCTCGCGCGGTCGCGAGGTCGTGGTCTCCGGAGACCGCCCCTTCGTGATCATCGGCGAGCGCATCAACCCGACCGGACGCAAGGTTCTCGCCGCCGAGATGAAGGTCGGCAAGATGGACCGGGTTCGCTCCGACGCGATCGCCCAGGCCGCCGCTGGCGCGCACATGCTGGACGTCAATGCCGGCATCCCGGCCCTCGACGAGGCGGCGCTCCTCGTCGCCGCGATCAAGGCGGTGACGGAGGTGTGCGACCTGCCGATCTGCATCGACTCTTCGATCATCGAAGCGCTCGAGGCGGGCCTGTCGGCTTACGACGGCAAGGCGCTGGTCAACTCCGTCACCGCCGAAGAGGAACGGATGGAGCGAATCCTCCCGCTGGTCAAAAAGCACGGCGCCGCGGTGATCGGCATGGCCAACGACGAGACGGGCATCTCGATGGTCCCAGAGGAACGCCTCGCGCTCGCGCGCAGGATCATCGAGCGCGCGGCGGACTACGGCATCCCGCAGGAGGACGTGATCATCGACCCGATCGCGATGACGGTCGCGGCGGACCCGACCTGCGGGGTGATCACGCTCGAGACGATGCGGCTGATCCGCGACACGCTCGGCAACAACATGACCTGCGGCGCGTCCAACGTGTCCTTCGGGCTGCCCGACCGGGCCACCGTAAACGCCGCTTTCCTGCCCCTGGCGATGCACGCAGGGCTGACCTGCGCGATCACCAACCCGCTGGTGCCGGAGGTCCGGCGCGCGGTCCTGGCCGGCGACCTGTTGCTCGGCCACGACGAGTACGCGATGCACTGGATCGCCAGCTATCGCGCGGAGGTGGCGGCCGCCAGAGTCGTGACTGAATGATCCAGCGCAAGCTCGAAGTCAAATACCTGCCATTCGATAGAGCTACACGAGTGCCGCCCGGCACCACGCTTTTCAGCGCCGCCCACTGGATCGGGCTGCCCATCGATTCCACCTGCGGCGGCCGCGGCACGTGCGGCAAATGCAAGGTCCGCGTGATCGAGGGTCGGACCGATGCCGAAACCGCCGACCATCGTTTGCTCCGTCCCACCGAGATCGAGGATGGCTGGCGGCTCTCCTGCCAGGCGCGGATCTACGCCGACATCGTTTGCGAGGTGCCTCAGCTCCTGCGGGTGCCGAAGGCCGCGACGATGGGGCTCGGCCGCCTGGTCATCCTCGACCCCAACGTCCGCAAGGTTTACCTCGAGCTCGCCGAGCCAAACCTGGAAGACCAGCGCAGCGACGTGCACCGCTTGAAAGACGCGCTGACCGACGAAGGCCACGACATGGTGGCCGGAGTGCCGGTGCTGCGCACGTTGCCGGCGGTGCTCCGCGAGGCCGGCTTCCAGGTCACCGCGGTGCTGGCGGGCGAGCACCTGGTCGCGGTCGAGCCCGGAGACACGACCGGCGACTGCTTCGGCGTCGCGTTCGACGTCGGCACTACCACCCTGGTCGGCACGCTGATGAACCTGCGCACGGGCATGGCGGCCTCGGTCCTCTCGACCCTCAACGGGCAGGCGCCTTTCGGGGCGGATGTCATCTCGCGGATCAGTCACGGCATGAACGGACCGGAATCCATTCGCGAGCTGCAGGCTGCTGTCGTCTCGACGATGAATGGCATCATGTCCGCGCTCTACGCCGAAGCGGGAGTCTCGCCGGACCGGACCTACGAGGCGGTCGTCGTCGGTAACGCCACGATGCTGCACCTCCTCTTGGGGATCGACCCCACCCCGCTCGCGGTGATGCCTTTCACGCCCGCCTTCATGGAACCGCTCAGCGTCCTGGCCAGCGATGTCGGCCTGGACATCCATCCACGTGGCTACATCCAGACCCTGCCGGCGCTCGGCGCGTATGTCGGCGCCGACATCGTCGCGGGGGTGCTCGCGACCGGGATCGTGCGTGAGGACAAGATGCGTGTCTTCGTCGACGTGGGCACGAACGGCGAGATCGTCCTCGGCAACGGGCAGCGCGCCCTCGCGACGGCGGCGCCGGCCGGACCCGCGTTCGAAGGCAGCCAGATCCGCTGCGGTATGCGGGCGACCGACGGGGCGATCGAGGGCGTGCAGCTCGGCGAGACCGTGGAGCTGCAGGTGATCGGCGGCGATGTGCGGCCGGAGGGCATCTGCGGGTCAGGCCTGGTCGACGCGGTGGCGCAGCTGCTGCTCGCCGGCCTCCTCGATCACTCGGGCCGCATGAAAATGGCGGAGGACGTGCCCGGGCACCCGTTGCGCGACCGGCTGATCGACGTGGACGGCGTGCGCGCCTTCCTACTCGCCGACGGCGTCTATCTCACGCAGAAGGACATTCGCGAGCTGCAGTTCGCGAAGGGATCGATCGCGACCGGGATCAAGGTTCTGATGGACATCCTCGGCATCGAGACCAGGGACCTGGACGAGGTGCTGCTGGGCGGTTCATTCGGCTCGTACCTGAACCCTGAGAGCGCCAAGATCATCGGTCTGGTGCCTCCGGTGGACGTCGACCGGATCATCGCGGTGGGCAACTCGGCCGGCGAGGGGGCGAAGATCGCGCTGCTGTCTTATCGAGAGCGCCAGGTCGCCTTCGAGCTGCCCTCTCGGGTCGAGTATGTCGAGTTGTCCGGGAGGACAGACTTCAACGACGCGTTCGTCTCGGTGCTTGGGTTCCCGCACCTGGAGCTGGTCGGATGAACCGTACGGCGCTCGTCATGTGCGGCGCGCTGGGTAAAGAGATCAAGGCGATCGTCGACCGTCGAGGCTGGGACGTGGATATCTACGGCGTCTCGGCGCTGCTCCACCTGTATCCATCGCGCATCGTCGATGAGCTGCGCGTGAAGCTGCACGACCTGCGCCCGCGCTACGAAAAGTTGGTAGTCGTTTATGGGGACTGCGGCACGACCGGAAAGTTGGAGCCGCTGCTCGAAGAGGTCGGCGCGTCGCGACTTCGCGGCCCGCATTGCTACGAGATGTTCGCGGGCGAAGAGAGGTTCCGCCGAGTCTCGGAAGAGAAACCCGGCACGTTCTTCCTGACCGACTGGCTGGTGCGCAACTTCGACCGCGCCGTCGTGCGAGGTCTCGGACTCGACCGCGACCCGGAGCTGAAGACGATGGTGTTCGGGAACTACGAAGCGCTGATGTACCTCAGGCAGGTGCCGAATCCCCGGCTCGCCGAGCAGGCGGAGAAAATCGGAGCGTTCCTCGGCCTTCCTCTCGAGATCGTCGATGTCGGCCTGGGCGAGCTCGAGGATCGCTTGGCCGAGCTCGTAGAAGCCTGATGGCCCACTACCAGGTGCTCTTCTGGAAGCACATCCCCTCGCAGGTGACGGCTTGGGAGGGCGAGGCCAAAGCCAAGCGCATGTTGCCCGACTATTTCCAGGCCGCGATCGACGCCTACGCGATGAAGGACGGCTCGACCGAGATGGACGCCTACCTCGAAGGCTGGCGGCGGGGACCAGTTGAGGAACGCCAAGGCACTCCCGACGAGGTGCTCAGTGCGCTGGTCGACGAGCTGACCGTCGCGAACCCTCGTTCCAGCCTCATGAACCCTCAGGCCTGAGCGACCGCGCGAGCCCGCTCGCCTTTCGGGCGAGCTTTCCGGCCGCCGCAAACCGTGCGTCGCCCGCCGCGTCGCCCAGGTTGACCTCGATGAGGATCAGCCCGGATTCCGCCGCGGCGGCGGCGAGGGTTGCCCCCACAACGGCATCGGCTCTGAGGTTCGGGTTGCCGCGCTGCGCGAGCTGGACGGCCAGCTCGGCCACCTCGGCCGCGGCCCGGATCATCCTCAGCGGAACGTCGACGGTGCGGGCGTGGGCCGCCGCGACCTCCTGTTGCAGGCGCACCGCGGCCACCAACGCCAGGTAGGCCTGCGAGTCCTCTTCGATCAACCCGAAGCTCTCCACGCGCAGCGCCTGCGCGCGCTCGAGCGCGTCGGCGGCTCCTGTCCACTGCTTGCTGGAAAGCCGCGCTGACTTCTCGACCAGCGCCGCCGCGGCCGCGACGACCGCGGCGCAGGCCGATCCGCTGGCGGGAGCGGGCTCCTTGGAAGCGATCCTTTCCAGCAGGTAGTTCAGGCGGGCGAGATTCTGTTCCGCGCCCGAATCAGTCAGCGCCGATCTCCCGCCTGCGCTTCTCCATGAACTCCTTCAGCTCCTCGTCGATGCCCGGATTCATGCCAGGGTCGGGATACTCGGCAAGCACCTGCTTCCACTTCTCAGCCGCCACCACGTCCGCCGTGCGCGCGCCGAAGCGGTTCCAGCGGTCGAAGTTCTCAGTCGACGAGATCCACGGCCGGTAGAAGCCGGTGCGGTAGTTGCGCAGCGTGTGCTCCGCACCGAGAAAATGCCCGCCCGGCCCGACCTCTCGCAGCGCGTCCATGGCCATGTTCTCCGCGTCGACTGGCATGCCTCGCGTGAGGATCCACTCGAACATCCGCAGGGCCTCGACGTCGATGATGAATTTCTCGTACGACGCGAGCAGCGCGCTCTCCAGCCAGCCGGCCGCATGTAGCACGAAGTTGACGCCGCCGAGGATGGTCGGCCACATGCACATCATCGATTCGTAGGCCGCCTGCGCGTCCGGCGCCTTGGATGAGGTCATCGCCCCACCACCGCGGAAGGGCAGCTTGTAGTGCCGCGCCATCTGCGCGCTGGCGAGGATTCCCATCGCCGACTCGGGCGTGCCGAACGCCGGGCTGCCGGACTGCATGTCGGTGTTGGTGAGAAACGAGCCGTAGACGCTCGGCGTCCCGGGGCGGATGAGCTGAACGAGGGCGATGCCGGCCAGGGCTTCGGCGGTCTGCTGCGCGACCGAGGCCGCCAGCGCCATCGGCGACATCGCGCCCGCCATCAAGAACGGCGTGACGATCACAGGTTGCCCGGCGTCCGAATATTCGAGGAGAGCGCCGAGCATGCGGTCGTCGTAACGCAGGGGGCTGTTGACGTTGATCAGGCTGATGATGGCGGGAGTCTCCTCGATCTTCTCCCGCCCGCCGAAAACGATCGACGCCATCTCGATCGTGTCGCGCGCGTTCTCCGATGAGATGACGCTGCCCATGAAAGGTTTGTCGGTCCACCGCATGTGGGAATAGACCATGTCCAGGTGGCGCGTCCCGAGCGGGAGGTCCTCTGGTTCCACCGTGGTGCCGCCCGCGCAGTGGATCTGATCGATGGCCTGGGCCATCTTGTCGAAGTTGTTGAAGTCCTCGATCGTGGCCCCGCGCCGCCCTCGCTCGAGGTCGGTGATGAACGGCGGTCCGTAGACGGGTGCGGTGACGACGTTGTCGCCTCCGAGCACCACCGAACGCGCCGAGTTCCGTGCCTGCAGCGGAAAGGTCTCCGGCGCCTTCGCAACCTGCTGCAGAATGAAATCCCGGTCGAACCGGACCCGGTCGTCCTCGACCTTCATGCCGGCCTTTCCGAAGATGTCGCGGGCCCGCTCGTGCAGGAAGTCGACGCCGATCTCCTCGAGGATGGTCATCGCCTGCTCGTGGATCGCGTCCACGTCCTCCTCGCCCAGGAGGTCATAGGGTTTGAGGCGGTTCTTCCACATCGGCTAAGCAATCTTGCAACAGCGCTGCCTGTGATAACGTAGTCCTTGCCCATTGGGGTGCTTGGTCCCGCCGGGGGACCCCTTTTTGAACTCACTTGATCCCAATTTCACGCTCAACCCGCGTATCGACACCCAGGTCTTCCTGACATGAGCACGCCCAATCCCGGGGACGTTCTCCCGCTGTGGAATCCGGACATTCCAGGCGAGGAGATCCAGGCGGGCCGGCTTGGCATCAGGGTCCGCCCGGGCACTCCCGCCGCGGCCAAGGTGCTCGCCATGGAGGCTGCCGGAGGCGCGGAGCTCTTGCGCCAGGTGCTCGAGGAGCAGCGAATCATCGACGGCATCTACACCATCGTCAAGCCGGAGAAGCCGCTCGAGTTCACCGGTCAGGTCAGCACCACCTTGCTCACGGGCAAGCTCGGCCGGACCCCGATGGGCCTGGCCCTCGAGATCACCGACTGGCAGGACCTCGACGGCGAATATGAGATGGAGAAGAACCGCCTGAGGCTCCGCTACCAGGAGCTGCACGTGGTCAAGGAGTGGGACGGGGATCTCGAGGGGTTCACCGCGATCCAGCTGCGCGAGCAGGCGAAGACGCTGCCCATCCTTGACTCGACCATGCGCTTTATCGAGCACCTTCGCGACTTTCGCGAGAAGCTCGCCGAGGCGGCCGTCCGCCGGTACGAGGCGACCGAGCAGTGGATGGAATGCCCCAAGTGCGAAGCGGAGGTTCCGACCTCCAGCGGCATCCACTGCCCCGAGTGCGGGGAGGATATGCGCGGCGGCGAGTACATACGCGCGGTGCTCCACCTGGTCGACGACGCAGAGGGCCGCATCTACCGCGGCATCGACTCTCTGACCGTCCGGTCGGCGGGCTTCCCCGAGTACCGGGGCATGTCGCTCGACCGCATCCAGGGCTCAAACCTCTGGGTCAGCTTCCGCCGCTACGACCCGCTGCCGGACGAGGGCATCGTGCTCCCGACCGCCAGCGTCGAGATGTTCGAGGCGCAGCGCTCGGTCATCCGCCAGCTGCAGATCGGCAGCCCGCGCACCGGAGCGATGGCCGCCGAGCTGGCCGACACGGGCTGGCTGGGCAGCCCGCCGCGCGTGCCGCTGGACGGCAAGAAGGCGCACCACCTCCCCGACCCGAACGAGGAGCAGGCCGAGGCCGTCGCCCGAGTCATGGGCATGCGACCGGGCCAGATGTACCTGATCCAGGGCCCGCCCGGAACCGGCAAGACGACGGCTATCGTGGAGTCGATCCGGCGCATCCTGGGCCGCAACCCCAACGCGTCGATCCTCATGTCCTCGCACTCGAACGACGCGGTCGACACAGGACAGGAGCGGCTCCTTGGCTTCTCGCACGTGCGGCAGGCGCGCATCGCGGAGCCCGGAAAAGTTCCCCGCAGGCTTCGCCCGACGCTGGTCGAGAGCGACGACCTCGAGCCGTACAACCTTGTCGCCGGCACCTGCAACCGGCTCGCCATCGACTCCCGCCTCCGCTTCAAGGTGTTCGACTGGCTGATCCTCGACGAAGCGAACAAGGTGCGTGCCAACGAAGCGCTGGCGCTCATGCCGATCGCCAAGCGCTGGGTCATGATCGGCGACCTCAAACAGCTGCCACCGGTGATGGAGGAGGCCGCCTCCACCTTCAAGATCGAGCAGCCGCTCGACGAGCTCGTGCGGGACGACAGCTTCTACGGCTGGATCTGGGACAAGGTCCCTGCCAGCTCCAAGATCATGCTGCCCCGCCAGTACCGGATGCGCGAGCCGATCGGCCGCGTGGTGTCAGACCTCTTCTACGAGGGCAAGCTCATCCACGAAGCTCCTCATCCCCGCATGCCGCTCCCCTGGCCTTTCGACCGTGAGCTCGTGTGGGTCGACACGGGGGCCCAGGACGAGTATCGCGACGCTCAGCGATCGGTCGCCAACGAGTTCGAGGTGGCCCTGTGCAAGGACATCACGTCGATCATCCGGCGCCGGGTCCGCAAGGCGAAGCTCGCCGTGATCGCGATGTACGCCTCGCAGGTCAACCGGCTCTCGTCCGCGCTCAAGGGCATCGTGCCGCCCGACGACATCGAATCGGTCGACGCGTTCGAAGGCCGTGAGTCGGACGCCGTCATCCTGTCCCTCGTCCGGTCCAACGACCGCGCAGCGATCGGCTTCCTCAACGACCCCAACCGGGTCAACGTCGCCATCTCGCGTGCGAAGAAGCTCCTTGTCATCGTCGGCGACTCCAAGACCGTGATCGGCGGCGCGCCCGAGCTCTTCGGACCGCTGTTCGAGCACTGCAAGGACGAAGGCCTGGTGGCCGGCGTCGGCGCGGTGGTCACGGCCTGCCAGCGCGTGGGCATCCGCTCCCAGGTGCAGCGCCTGTCCCGCCCCCACCGGGGCGAGCGCCGGACGCGCAGGCGCCGCCGCGGCCAGCGCCCCGGCGACGCTGCGCTCAATGGTGACGGCGCCGTCGCGACCAACGGGTCCGAGCCCCGGCCCGAGGCGGCGGAGGCTGACGCGGTGCAACCCACGAACGGCTCGGTCGCGCTCCCCGCCCCGGTCGAGTCGTCGACCGACTCGGAATAGCTTCACTTAAGCTTCGTGAACAAATGAGCGACGAGTGCGTTTTCTGCGAGATCCTGCGTGGCAACGAGCCGGCCACGTTCACGTACCAGGACGACACCGTGGTCGCGTTCATGGACGTCCAGCCCATCACGCACGGTCATATGCTCGTCGTGCCGCGCGAGCACGCGGTGCTCATGGCGGACCTCAACGAGACGGTGTCGATGAGAAGCTTCCGGGTCGCGCGCCAGCTCGCGGCGCTCGCCCGCGCCAAGCTCGGCGCGACCGGCGTGAACCTCTTCGTGGCCGACGGCGAAACCGCTTTCCAGGACGTACCGCACTTTCACGTCCACGTGATACCTCGCTATGCGAACGATGGTTTCGGGTTGACGTTCCCCGACGCGTACAGCCATCCACCCAGCCGGGCCGAGCTGGAAACGATAGCGGCTGCGCTCAGCGGCGGCTGACCCGATCAGGAGAGGGCACCGCCCCCACCCGGCGTCGGCCTGACGTATTGATTCCCCCTGCGCGGATGGGAGCTATGGCGTGACGGTCACCCTCAGAGAGAAAACGATCACATACATCGGGCACGCCAGGCCCGTGGGGCAGGCCGGGCTTCCGTAGGCGGAGACATCCACCTGGCCTGGAGATCTGGCCAGGAACGCGGCCAGCGTGACGCCGCGCGCCGCGGTCGCCGCGGGGTTGACCGTGGGGGCGAGGATGGACTCGTCGCTCGAGCGCGGCTGCGTCCAGTTGTTCATGCCGCTGCCGGCGTGGAGCACCACCTCGAGCTTCTGGCCCACGCGCATCGAGGCGGCTTGCGTCGTCTCGGTCGCGGTCACGTCGAAGCTCATGGGGTTGGAGCTGGCGCTGGGAGTGGGGGGTTGCGATCCCGTTCCGGCACGGCCACAACCCGCAATGAGGATCGCCGCGGCGAGCACGACCATCAGGATTCTCATCTCACAGACGTAACGAACCCGCCTCGGGGCGCGTAACGACATAGGTGCAAGTTAAGACACCTCAGTCGCCCCGGCCTGCGGGGGCCGGTCCCGGATCGATAACATCGGCAGCTCACGTGCGCAAGGCCCATCTCCGAAACCTGGTCGTCGCGTGCGCTGTCGCGGTCGCGTCGGCAGCCTGCGGTGGCGGCGGAGGAACCGTCGCAGTGAGCTCGCCTTCCGCGCTCACCGGGGCGCTCGTCCAGGGATTGATCGGGTACGTGGCCGACCAGGGGGTGGGCGTGTTGGATCCCGCGACCGGCAAGTCGACCATCGTCGCGCCGATGCCTGCCGGGGCGGCCTTCCGAGTGGCCGGCCCCGTGTGGGGATCTGCTCCCGGCGTTGGTTACCCGGTGCTCTACTTCACGATCCACGACGATCGACCCGCCGAACGGCGCACCACGACCGGAGTCGTGCCGTACGACTGGATGTTCCGCGTCGACCCGTTTACCGGAACGATTCAGCCCATCGCGGCTTCACAGGACTCGCTGAGCGAGGGTCCCCTCGGACTCGTCGCCAACTCTCATTACATCGCGCTCTCGGTCGGCTGCTGCGCCGGCTACGAGGTGGACGCGCTCGACCTGACGCAGCCGCTCGGCGCGATCAAGGTGCTGTCGAAGCCGCCCGCCCAGGCGGCCTTCTTCACCGAGGGCGCCGCGCCGGGAATGTCCGGATTGCTGGCGGTGCGCGAGTTTGGAACCGGGACCTGGTACTGGCTCAACGCCGACGCCGGCGTGCTCAACCCGTTCCCGCTGAAGCTGGGGCCAGACGACGGTCCGCTCGCCATCTCGCCCGACGGCACGCAGGCCGCGGTTTCGCTCCCCGACCATGGCGCGATGGTCGAACCCATCAACTCCGGAATCCCGCTGGCCACCCCGAGCGTGAGCGCGTCGGTGTCGGCCTCGGCGTCGGCCTCGGCGTCGGCCTCGGCGTCACCTCATCCCTCGCCCACACCGCCGGCCTCGACCGCCGCCCCGCACCGCGTCAACTCGAGCCTGCCGCACGTCGACGACCTCGCCTGGAGCCCAGACGCAAAGCAGATCGCCCTGGCCGTGAATGGCGAGCTCGAGCTCTACTCCGCGTCTGCGGCGGATGGCACTCCACCCATCAAAAAGTACCTCGCCGGCGGCAACGTCATAGGCGTGGACTGGTCAGCGCCCATACCGGCACGGTCGGCGACGATGCTCAAGCCCAGCGTTGGGCCGCAGTCGATCGTGGACGCTCTTCTCACGGCGACAAAATTGCCCGCGGCGGCCGACACTCCTGCCGCGCGCTCTGAGACAAAGATCTACCTGTGGCAATTCGATTCGACGAGCACGTCGCCGATCGCGGCGATCGCGGACGCGACTTCCGCTATGTTGACGCAATATCCGCCGCTGGCGGCCGGAGTCGTCTTCCACCACTGGGCTCCTTCCACGAGCTGGGAGCTCTTGGGTGGTTGCTTGCGCTATCGAGTCGTCATCACCGGCAGCGTGCCACCCACCGCATCGACGTTCGGCCTCGGGAGCGACACCCTGTGCAACGCACCGACCCCCAAGCCGACAACGTCTCCGATTGCCAAAGCGAGCGCTTCGCCGTAGGCGGAATCCCTAGCATGGTGTGGTGGCGGATCACGACTTCCTGGCGACCCACGCCGAGTCGGTTCCGACCAAGCCGGCCGTCATACTCGGCGACCAGACGCTCGATTTCGCGACGCTGAATCGGCGCGCGAACCGAGCCGCGAACGTATTCCAAAGCCTCGGGTGCGAGGCCGGCGACCGCGTCGCGCTCATGTCGTTCAACTCGGTCGCCGGGTTCGAGATCGCAAACGGAGTACGGCGGTCCGGGACTGTGGTCGTGCCGGTGAACTACCGGCTGCGCGGACCCGAGGTCGCGTACCTGCTGAACGACTCTGGTGCCAGGGTGGTCGTGGCCGGCCCGGACCACGTCGACGCGGTGGGCGCGGCACAGCACTTGGTGAAAGGTGATCGCCGCTTCATCGCGCTCGGCGACCGTACGCCGGAAGGTTGGCTCTCCTTTCGCGCCTTGATGGACGGGGCGGCTGACACGCCTACCGGAGATGCGGTGGGCGATGGGCTCCTGGCTTCGATGATCTACACGTCTGGCACGACTGGCAACCCCAAGGGAGCCTGGCGTCCGAACGGCGTGAACATCGCCAACGTCCTTCAGGTGATCTCGACCTTCGAGCTCGGCCAGTCCGACGTGCACCTGATGTGCGGACCCGGATACCACAGCGCCGTGGCGTTCTTCTCCACGCTTCACCAGCTGCTGGGGGCGACCGTCGTCGTCCAGCCGAAGTTCGAGGCTGATGACGCGCTGGACCTCATCGAGCGACATCGGGTGTCGACCACGTTCATGGCGCCGACTCTCTTGCAGCGGCTCGTCGATGGGCAGCGCGACAGGCCGAGGGACGTCTCGTCGGTGCGAGCGCTGATTCTCGGCGCGGCCCCCTGCCCGTACGAGCTGAAGGTGCGCGCCGAGGCGGTCTTCGGGAGGGTGCTGTGGGAGTTTTACGGCGCGACTGAGACAGGCATCAACACGGTGCTGCGGCCCGCTGACCAGCTGCGCAAGCCGGGCTCGTGCGGCACCGCGGTGCCCGGCCAGGAGATCCGCCTCGTTGGTCCGGACGGAGCAGAAGCCGCCGCCGGCGAGCCGGGGGAGTTCATGGTCCGCAACACCTGGCTCGCCGAGTATTACAACCGGCCCGACGCGACTGGAAAAAGCCTGCGCGACGGATTCTTCTCAGTTGGCGATGTCGCGTACCGCGACGCCGAGGGCTACTACTACATCTGCGATCGCCGCATCGACATGATCATTTCCGGCGGCATGAACATCTATCCGGCCGAGATCGAGGCCGTGCTGCACGCGCATCCGGCCGTGGTGGACGCGGCGGTGATCGGCGTGCCCGACGAGGAATGGGGCGAATCGGTGAAGGCCATCGTGCAGTTGAGAGCGGGCGCGACAGCCACAGAGAAGGATCTGATCGCGTTCTGCGATGAGCGACTGGCAGGCTATAAGAAACCGAGGTCGATCGCCTTCGTGGGAGAGCTCCCACGTGACGCGGCGGGCAAGCTGCTGAAGCGAACGATCCGAGAGCCGTACTGGGCCTCGACAGGACGCCGGATCTGAGGCGCGGCCGAAAACGCCGCGCCTCTAGTGGACTATAACGGCCAGAGCTGGAGCAGGCCGCAGGCTCGAAGACCGGCGGTCCAGGCGGCCGGTGCCAAGGCGCGGGTGGCGAGAGGAGGATGGCATCTATCGATGCCGGACGACGATCGCCGGGACCCGCAACGCCGGCATCAGCGCCCGCAGGGCGCCCGGCCGTCTGGGACGTC
>JBOHUQ010000084.1:0-3727 GCA_050734495.1 Candidatus Dormibacteraceae bacterium | reverse complement strand
CCATCCGCCGCGTCTTCACGCCGCGCACCTGCGCCGCCTCCTCGAGCAGCTGGCGCCGCTCCCCAGGCGAGCACACGACGATCGACTCGATATCGTGCTGGTCGATGATCGCGTACGAGTCGACCGTCAGGCCGGTCGATGACAGCAGGTGCAGCAGGTCGCGGCGCCTCACGCGCGTTCCGTTGAGGAAGTAGTCGCTCTCACCGTCCCGCTCGACGCGCCGCTTGATAGCGACCTCGTGGTAGTCGATGGGCAGGCGGCCGGCGGTGTTGTCGAACACCAGGGTCACCTCGGCGAAGGAGGCGCGGGAGCGCCGCTCGCCTCCGACGTAGATGACCTCCTCCATCTTCTTTCCACGCAGGTCGCGCGCCTGCCCGGAGCCCAGGACCCATTTGATGGAGTCGACGATGTTGGTCTTGCCCGAGCCGTTGGGACCCACGATCGCGGTGACGCCGCCTTCGAATCGAATCTCGGTCGCCCGAGCGAAAGTCTTGAAGCCGAGCAGGCTCAGCGAGCGGAGGAACAAAGTCAGGAGCTGCGGCCCGAGGGCCGGCCGAGAGATTTGGAGATCCAGGTGGCCCGAGCCGAAGGCAGGGGTGGCATGGCTAGGAGCGCACTGTAAGTGCGTGACGACGCCATGACGGGCCCCCTTACGCCCGGATCGGGCCGCATGGGCTCCAAAGCTCCGGTCGGCATCTTGGGTCGCAACTCCTTAATTGTGGCAGATGTAGGGGTCAATTCCGGCCCGGGTACAACATGTGGAAAGGCGCTATTCGAGGGGTTCGCCGAACTGACGGCTCCGGGGCTCCCTGTGGACAACCTCAGATTCCGGCTCAGGCTCGGGCTCGCCCGCCGGCTCGGGCAGCCGGATCACCTCAGCCACAGCGGGAGAGCTGTCGGTATCAGGTGCGGCCTGAGACGTGGCGCGGGACGTTCGGGGCGCCCGCCGTGTCCGCGGCCTGGCTGTCTTGGGCGGCTTGGCCTGGGCCGTCTCCGAGGAGCCCACGAGCCTCTGGAGCGCCGCGCGGGCGGCGCCCTGCTCCGCCTCCTGCTTGTTCGCCCCGTGGCCGGTTCCGAGCGGTTCGGCGCCCGCGAAGACGACCGACGTGTACTCGCGACGGGTGCCGACCTTGGCCCCCTCGCTGTCGTAAAACGGCGTTGCGCCAAACCGTTCCTGGGCCACCTGTTGCAGCCGGCCTTTGAAGTTCTCGTCCTTCGCCGGCGACTCGAGCGCGCGATAGCGATTCAGGTAGTAGTGGTAGGCAGCGTCGTAGCCCGCGTCCAGGAAGACCGCCCCGAGCACGGCTTCGAAGGCGTTGGCGAGGAGCGACTTCAAGCTCCGGCCACCACCTTTCGCTATGCCCTTGCCCAGATAGAGGTAGCTGCCGAGGTCGAGCTGCTCCGCCAGGTGGGCCAGTGTGTTGGTGTTGACCATCGCCGATCGGGTTTGAGTGAGCTCTCCCTCGGCGGCGCCGGGGTGGTGCTTGTACAGGTACTCGGCGGTGATCAGCTGGAGGACGGCGTCGCCCAGGTATTCGAGGCGTTCGTTGTCGCGCGGCGATACGTGCGGGCTCTCATTGGCGAACGAGCTGTGCGTGACGGCCTCGAGAAGCAGGCCTGGGTCGCGAAAGTGGACGCCGATCTTCTGCTGGAGCTGCTGTAGGGACGGGGCCGGAGGCGCGGCCTGGCTCTGTGCTATGAGGCGGCCTTCTCCTGGATGTACTCCCACGCCTGCCCGACGGTCGTGATCTTCTCGGCGTCCTCGTCGGGAATCTCCAGGCCGGTGTTCTCCTCGAACGCGTAGATCAGCTCGACCAGGTCGAGCGAATCGGCGTTGAGGTCCTCCTGGAAGGAAGCGTCCATCGTCACCTGCTCGGGCTCGCAGCCGAGGCGTTCGACGACGATGTTCTTGAAATCCTCGAGGCTCAGTTTTTGAGTTTCCATGTCGGGATTACTCTAACACCGGCTCGGGGGATGACATTCTTTGGCCGACCCTCTCCCGCTTCGCGGGAGAAGGGGAGTCAAACCTTCATCACCGCTTCTGGTGTTCCGACCGCCATGGCGCTCGAAGATGGGGCCAGCTCTTTCATCATTCCCGTAAGGGCTCGTTTGGGGCCCACCTCTACGAACGTGTGGCATTCCATGTCCACGAGGGTGCCGATGCAGGCAGCCCACCGCACCGGCGACCGGAGCTGCATCTCCATCACCTGCGGGATGCGGTCTCCTCCCTGGTGGGGCCGGCCGGTGAGATTCGCCACGACCGGGATGCGGGGAGCTCGCCATTCGATGCGGTCGAGCGCGGCCCTGAGCTTTTCGGCCGCGGGGGCCATGAGGGGTGTGTGGAACGCGGCGCTGACGTTGAGAGGGATCACGCGCTTCGCCCCCGCGGCCTGGAGGCGCTTGGTTGCCGCGTCCAGGCCCGCCATGGTGCCGGCGATCACGGTCTGCGTCGGCGTGTTGTAGTTGGCCGGCCAGGCGTCGTTCATTCCGGCCAGCGCAACCTCCACCGCCTGCGAGTCGAGACCGAGCACGGCGGCCATGGAGCTGGTCCCGGCGGGAGCCGCCTCGGCCATCGCCTTTCCACGTTCCACGACGGCCTTGATCACCTGGTGAGCGCTGACAGCCCCCGACGCGGCCAGCGCCGTATACTCCCCCACCGAATGGCCGGCGGTGGCGACCGGATCGACGCCGTGGCGGCGGAGCAGGATGGTGAGGCCGATGCCGACGAAGCAGAGCGCGGGCTGCGCGTTCTGAGTGAGCCGCAGCTCGTCATCGTCCGCCGTGGTGAGGAGCCGGCGCAGGTCGACGCCAGCTGACGAGGAGCACCTGTCGCAGAGGTCGCTGATCTCGCTGTCGGTGAGGAGCTCAGCCCCCATGCCGGGCTGCTGCGAGCCCTGGCCGGGGAAGATGAAGGCGACCTTGGCCACCCTATTCACCCAATCGCCGCATGTAGGCCTGGCTCGGCCAGGCCGACTACCGAGCGTGCCTGTATTTCACCATCGTTGCTTGGGAGAACTGTTGCGGAAATCCCATCCCCGGGAAGATGAGCAGACCCGTCGGCGAAGCCGACCGGTAGATGGGAAGGAACCGTCAGGTTCCTTCTCATACTTAAGCGGTTTTGATGACCTCGCGACCTTTGTAGAAGCCGCAGTTGGTGCAGATTGTGTGCGGCCGCCTCGGCTTCTTGCAGTTGGGGCAAGGCTGGAGCATCACGAGCGCCAGCGCCAGGTGGGAGCGGCGGCGCCCCTTTTTCGACTTGGACAGCTTGACCTTTGGTAGAGCCATGAACTAGTGAAGTTTACGGGAAGCGGGGTTTGCGCTTCAGGAACCGGTGGCCTGGTCCGCGTGCTCTTCGGAAGCCGGCTGGTTGGTCTGCAGCGCCTCGACCCCCCGGTGCACCGTCTGCAGGGTGCGGGCGAGATGAGCCTCCAGCTGCTTGAGCTGCTCCATGGCGTAGCCCTCGGCCTCGCGGATGATCTGGTCGGACTTGGCCTGCGCGTCCTTGATCACCTGGGCGGAATGACGCTCTGCCCGGCGCAGGATCTCGTGCTCCGAGGCGGTCTCCTCGGCGCGCTCGTTGGCCCGCGACATGATGCGCGCAGCCTCTGCGTGCGCCTCGCTGATGATGCGCTGCTGCTCCGATACCGTCCAGTTGGCCTGCTTGATCTCGTCGGGCAGGTTGAATCGAACCTGATCGATCAGCTCCATCATCTCGTCCTCGTTGACC
>JBOHUQ010000083.1:0-10287 GCA_050734495.1 Candidatus Dormibacteraceae bacterium | reverse complement strand
ACGGCGCTGGAGCTGATCCGCAGCCTGTACAGCGGCCGGCCGCTGCGCGGCAACCATCCGCGCGACCTGCTCGAGCGTTTGGTGGACGTATCCTCGGCACGCGGCGTGCAGCCCAAGCTCACCCCCGAGCTGGTCGAGGCGGCCTGGCACACCCTTTTCATCACGAGCTAGGCCCGCGCCGCTCCACCGAGCGCCCGCGCGATATCGGTCGTGGAGAGCGTTCCGACCAGCTTCCCAGCCTCGATCACGAGCATCTGGCCCTCGTCCGACGCCGCGAAGCGGTCCAGCACCGCGGTGAGCTGTTCGCCGGGCGATGCTTGCGCGACCTGGTCCATCCCGGTGCCGAAATCGCGCACCCGCCTCACATGTCTCTCGTCTGGAGGCACCTGGGCGAGCCTCGCCAGGGTGACGAGGCCGTCGAGCGCCCCATCGAACGTTTTCAGCGGGTAGGCACCGGCACGTTGGCCGGGCGCGTACGACCGCATGAACTCGTCCACAGTGATCCACCCGGGCGCCACGGTCGGATCGCGCGACATGACATCGCCGACGCGCAGCGCGCCCAGCGCGCCCTGCAAGAGGACCTGCGATTCCTCGCTCCTGCCCGCTGAAAGAAGAAACCAACCGAGAAAAATCAGCCAGAGCCCGCTCAACGCGCCCTGGGTGAAGAGCTCCAGCAATCCGAGGCCGATCATCAGGAAGGTGCACAGGCGGCCGAACCACGCGGCTCGGGAGGTGGCCCTGTAGCGGTCGTGGCTTCGCTGCCACAGCCACGCGCGCAGGAGGCGACCGCCGTCCAGCGGAAACGCGGGTATGAGGTTGAAGAGGAGCAGGACGGCGTTGGCTCCGGCGAGCCACGCGCAGGCGCCCTCGACAAGGGGCGGGCCGCCGGTCGCATCGAGGGCAAAGGTGGCGGCGCCAAGAAGGATGGCGAGCGCGAGGCTGACGAGAGGTCCGGCGATCGCGATCCAGGCCTCGATGGCAGGGGTTGCCGCTTCACCCCTGAGCCGCGCAACACCGCCGAAGACCCACAGCGTGATGCCGTCGACTCTCACGCCCGACCGCCTGGCGACCAGGGCGTGGCCCATCTCATGGCTGAGGAGGGACATGTAGAAAAGCAGACCGGAAATGGACGAGACGATCCAGTAGGCGGACTGGGATTGGCCAGGCACGACCGAGGGTAGAACCTGCCCGGCGAGCGTCCAGACGATGAGGGCGAAAACAATCGCGAGGCTCCAGTGCAGCCCCACCTCGATGCCCGCGATCCGACCCAGGCGGACGCTTGCGCCCACCAGGCGAATGTTAGGGGGGCTGCTCAATTGCCCTGGGTATACTTTGGCGTCTGCTGGAGCGGCGGTGGCGGAATGGCAGACGCGCTAGTTTCAGGAGCTAGTGTCCGCAAGGACGTGGAGGTTCAACTCCTCTCCGCCGCACCACCAAACCCGTCCGGTCTCGGGTGCCAGTAGTAGGCTGATCGGCGATGGTCAATTACTGGGTCGGCCTTGCGTTGGCCACCGCGGGATGGGGCCTCTGGGAGATCGTCACGGGACGTCCTCCGCTCGGAGCGGCGAACTGGCCGCTGCAGGCTCGGGCCACGCGCTGGGGCGGCGCCTACACCCTCACTGTCGGCCTCGTGGTTGCCGCGCTCGCGCTTTCGTACCCAACTGGACTCGCATTTGGGACATACGCCATCCTGGTGCTCGCCTTCGCGGCCGCCGTTCAAGTGACCCGCAAGCGCCCGGCGAAGTTGTAGACCCGCCGCCTCATCAGCGGCTCAGAATTTTCTCCGGCTGGGCTTTCGCATTCCTGACGCTTTAGCTTCGGGCTCCACGCGCTCGGTGGCATTCGATCAAACCTCCTTTGCCTTGACAACGCCCGGCCAATCGATTCGACTGAGCGCCTCCGTGCCGAGTGCGCCATACGACCAGGTCCAGGTGCTGTACCGAACGCTGCTTGTTTTCGCCACGGTCGCCATTGTCATCCTGGCCGTCGGGCTCGTCGAGTTCGTCTACTTCGAACCGCCCGGGCAGGCGACCGGTGTCAAAGCGCAAATCGTCGGCGTCTACGCCTACGATCCCTCGAGAGGCACGACGCTTGGAAGCGATCGGTCGGCCTTCACCCGGAGCGAGGATTTCGCCGCCGTCGTGGATTGGTCTGGGCTGCCGCCGGATCTGAACGTGGAGGCGCGCTGGTACGACGCGTTCGGCTCCGCGGTCGGCCGGGTTGGCCCCAGCACTCCCGCCCAGCTCGGCAACACCTCGATCGTCCCGGTCATCACATCCCGGACCTTGCATCACAACCTGGCGGGCGACTACACGTTCGTGGTCGAACGATTGCAAGGCGGTGTGCCGGTAGAGGTGCTCGCGCGCCGCATCGTCCTGGTCGAGAGATAGTGAGCACGAGCACCTATACGACGCCACCGGCCGCCAACCCGCACCCGCGGCTGCGTCCGGGTCGGTACGGAATCGCGATCGCCATCGCGGCGGTCGTGGTGATCGCGCTGGTCATCAGCTCGCTGCTGAACTACGTCTACCTCGACACGATCCCGGCGCGCACCTCGCTATACGGCCTGCTGGCTGTGGCGTTGATCTCTCTCGGCACCTACATCGGCGTGAGGGCCTTTACCCGCGACCGGGCCAGCCGGCGCAAACACCTCATACGCGCCGGGGTCCTGCTCGGGTTGGGCACATTGCTGTGGCTGCTGGTGATCGATGTTTTCGTCTTCACCCAGGCGGCTGGACCCGGTGTCGCCGCGATTTGCGCCCTGGCATGTCTGCCGACCACCGCTTTCGGGCTGTTCGCCGTCCGGCGCATGGACCGCAACGAGAAGGAACCGTGGCGGCTGGTCCTGGTGGCGGCAGCATGGGGCGCGATCGTCGCCACCAGCCTGGTCATCTGGGGCGAGACGGTCTGGGACCAGGTCGCGCAGGGCACCCTTGTGCCGGGCCCCGGGCTTGATGCCTCGACGGCGTTTTCGGCCGGGCTGCTCGAAGAGATCGCAAAAGGACTTGCCGTGGTCCTGCTTTTCCTCGTGATGCGCAACGATTTCGACGACATCGTCGATGGGATCGTGTATGGGGCCGCGGTCGGCCTGGGCTTCAACTTCCTGGAGTCGATCGCCTACATGACGAACCTGTACGCGACCTTCAGCCCCGACGGGTTTGGCTGGTACGCAGCCGGCCTCCAGTGGTACGGAAGGCAGGTGCTCGGCCTGTTCTTCGGACACGCGACGTACACCGCGTTCATCGGAGCCGGGCTCGGGATAGCGAGGCAGCTGCCGAACAAGCGGCAGAAGGCATTCGCGATCTTGAGCGGGTTCCTGATCGCGATCGCCGGCCATTTCTCGTGGGACGCGTGGGTGCAGTTCTTCCCGATTGACAACACGTTGTTCGGGCTGGTCGAAATGCACCTGCGGACGCTGATCATGACGGGACCTTTCACCGCGGGCGCGATCGCGCTGCTCATCTTCGGGATCCGCTACGAGGCGATGGGGCTCGTCGACCAGTTCAAGAAGGAGGCGGCCACCGGTTCGGGCGCGATCCTTCCGGAGGACGTGCCGATCCTTGCCAGTCCGTGGCGGCGGCTCAAGCAGCGCCTGCGCGCTTGGCGGCGCGGCGGGCTGCGGGCATATCTCGAGGTGGCGCGTCTGCAAACCGCGCAGCTCGACCTCGCCATGGAGCGGTGGCATCGCGAACGCAAGGAAATCGATTCGCCGCTGGAGGCCGAGGAGGCCTTGAGGCAGCGGGTGGTACTGCTGCGACACTGGGTGCCGGCGCCTTAACAGCCTGGGTTGTAATGCGAAATTTTTCACGCTTCAATTTCGCCCAGGCGTGCCGGTTGGGGGTGGAAACCGGCGGGAGGAGGGTGGGCCCGCGAAGCGGACTGTTTTTGCGGATTTAGGCCGGTAGCCGACCCCAGATCGCCCTCGCCAGGCCAAGCATCAGGAGCATCGACGCTGCGGCCCACGTGATCGCCGAGACGAGCGGGTCGCTGAAGTCCGTCCCGCTCAACACCGCGTGCAAGAAGATCAGCGCGAACGCAAGGTAGGCCGTGCGATGCAACCAGAGCCACAGGATCTTGTTCATCCGGCGCTTGAAAAATGCCGTCACGGTCACGATCACCAGCACGTCGACCGATAGCGCGCCGAGTCCGATCGCAAGCGTGCCGTAGGTCGAATGAAAAGGAATCACGAGGTCGGGCAGCCCAATGCGAGCTGTCGTGTCCAGCAGCAGCGACAGCAGGTGCAGACCGGCGAACGGGATCCACAACACGGTCGTGTACTCGTGCAGCGAACGCAGCGCCCGGTTGCTCCCCAACCAATCGAGCACCGCGGTGCGAAGGGCGATGCCGGTCACCAGGGCGATGGCGAGCGTCGTGTAGGAGCTCAGGCCCGCGACACGCGCCATCACCCAGAAAAACTGGTCCATCGTCATGTCAAGGGCTCAACCACCACGCGAGGGCATGCGCGGCGCAGTACCCAGGCGCCACCTCCGGACCGGCCAGCAGTGCGGTCTTGGCGACGACCTCTGCCTCCACTCCATTGGCGGCGATGACCGAAACCTCTTCAAGGCCGGTCTGCGCGGGAAGACCCGTACGCGGATCGATCAGGTGGTGATGTTCGACGCTCCAACGCCTCCGGCGGACGCTGCTGGTCGCGGCGCCCTGGTCGCGCAGCAGCAAGGTCATACCGCCAAGTCCGACCGGCCACCCTTCGCCGGCCGGTCCCATCCCGCGGGCGCTCAGGTCACCGCCGAGGTTGGCGAGCACGTTCGGGCCCAAGGAATCCCGCAGCCGGTCGGCCATCCAGCCCTTGGCGATTCCGCCGAGGTCGATCCCGGCACCCGGCTCGAGTCGCGCGGCCCCATCGCGCACGGCCAGCACCTCCGGCAGCGGAGCCGCCGGACACGCCACCAGTTCGGTGGGGCTGGGCCGGCCCTCCGAAAGCGGCCTGGTGTACCCGACCGCCTGGAGCGACCGGAGGACGGCGACATTGACGAGACCAGAGCTGGTTTCAAACGCTCGCAGCGACTCTCTCAGAAGTGATTCCAGCTCGGGACTCACCTCCCCCCACTCACCTGGCGATGCGTTGAACCGGGAGAGCTCGCTATCCGGCGAAAACCGCGTGATCCTCGCCCCCATGCGACGTACCCAGAATTCCCCTTCCAGCAGCCGGTGAGGAGCGAGGTCGATTGCAAAAAGGCTGCAGTTGGTGCCGAGGGCTTCGAAGTGATGCGCCTCTACCCGTTTATGAGGCATACGTCGATGTCACCGGGGCGGCGGTGCTGGGCTGGACGGACGGCCCGAGCGTGAGGGTCCCACCGGGAGCCGAAAGAGTGTTTGCCCCCGGAGCGCTCAAAACCGTCGGCTGCAGCGGCGCAGCCGGGTTCTTCATGTGCGAGGTCACGTACAGCCCAGACAAGGCGGTCGCCGCCACCGTCAGGAGAGTGGCGCCCGCTTTGAGGATGACGGCTCGCATGTCAGACCGAGCTGGTGACCGGCGTCTTCAGAAATGGAACGCTGTCGAACGATGAGCCGAGGATCTTGCTCGAATCGGCGCCGAGGTGGCCGCCGAGGATCTCCTGGTAGATCGAGCGGAAATCTACGGCGTACTTGAGGTTGCCGGTGGCATCGAGTGTGGTGAGGCTGGGCGACTCTCCATAAAGGCCGCCCTTCACCGGGTTGCCGATCAATAGAAGCGGCGCAGCCGCCCCATGGTCGGTACCCCCGCTCGCGTTCTCCTTGGGTCGCCGCCCGAACTCGGACCACGTCGCGATCAGCACCTTGTCCGCCATGCCGTGCGCTGCCAGGTCCTGGTAGAAGGCGCCGACAGCAGAGTCGAGATAGCCCATGAGGTCGTCGTGCCGGTTGAGCTCCGTGTAATGCGTGTCAAAACCGCCGAGCGTGACGTGCAGGAGCTTGACTCCGGTCCCGGTGACGATCAGCTCAGCAGCGAGCTGAAGCGCGGCCGCGAGCTGGTTCTTGGACGAGTAAACGAGCTGGACCTTGTCGCTGTAGTCAGCCATCGGCTGGTAGCTCGCGGAGGACGTGCGCAGGGTTGCCATCGTCTCGGTCGCGGTGGCGATCGCGGTGTCGAACAGGGCGCCGTAGATCCCGGGAGTGCCTTTGTACAGGGCGCCGACCGCGGCTTCGACCTCGCTCCCACCGCTGAAACCGAATGTCTTCTGGTTCTGGATCACGGTCATCGTCGCCTGGAGGTCCCGCAGCGCGCCTGGAACGTCTGTCGCTCCGCACGCGCAGCCGGTCAGAGGGTGGCCGTTCGAGTCGTACGCTGTCGCGAGAGTCTTGCCGAGCCAGCCGTCCACCTGGCGGCGCGTGGGGTCACCGGTCTCCCAGATTCGAATCGACTCGAAGTGCGAGAAGGTCGGGTTCGGATACCCGACGCCCTGGACGATCGCGACCTTGCCCTTGTCCCAGAGTCCCTTGAGCCGGCCGAGATTGTGGTTCAAGCCGAACTGGCTGTTCAGCGGCAGGGCCTGAGAGACCATCGGCCCGGAGAGCTTTGGCCGTAGGTCATGGAGGGACGGATCGGCCAGCGGCACGACCGTGCGCAGTCCGTCATTCCCGCCCGCCAGCTGGATCATGACGAGCACGTTGTCGTTGGTCATCCCCTCGCGCTTGGCTGCGTAGACGGCGCGGGCGAAAGCGTCGGGCACAGCCGCGTATCCGGCGGCCAATCCGGCCGCGCCCGCGCCGAACACAAGGCCGGCTTTCAAAAAGTCGCGGCGTTTGAGCTGGTTGATTCCTATTTCTCTTGCCATCTGTCATGCACCTACTTGAGCTGAAATTCCGGGGAGGCGAGGGCGATGAACCAGCGCGCACGATCATCCGCGGCCTGGTTCAGGAGTCTTGCGGTCTGGGGGCTGAGGACGCCGTCGAGGTGTGCGCGCGGCGCGTCCGTCGCCGGCGGCAGTGCGGCCTTGATCTGACCGAGCGCCGCGGTCACGAAGTTCACGCGCTCGACGACCGTGCTCGATGAGATCCACGATTCGTTGTTCGGCCAGCCGCCGACGTCAGGTGGGTCGAAGAGCGACTGGCCCATCCCGGAACCAGCGCCCGCAATGAGCTTCGACAGATTGGTCGCGCTCAGGGCGCGTGCGGCGTGGACCATGAACTCGGCCGGGCCCTTGACCAGCGTCCTGTAGCTCTGCGCCGAGTTGAACTCCGGGCTCGTGAACACGGCTCGCATCAAAGTCTTCATGTCGTAGTTGCTGCGGCGGAATGCGTCCCCGAGCGTCTTGATGTAGGCCGGAGCGGGCTGGGCAGTGACAAAATGCTGCGCGATCTTTGTCGCGACGAACGGGGCCGTAGCCGGCTGAGCGAGAATGCGGTCGACCACACCCTGCGCGTCGAGGGAACCGGTCTTGCCAAGGTAGGTGACGCTTCCCTTGAACGCACGCCGCGCGTTGAACACACCGGGACGCCGGGTGGAGTACACGGGGAGATTGCGGGTGACGCCGGCTGCCACCGTCACAGTCGCGGTCGTGTCAGGCCGGGGCAGTACCCACCCGGCGAGCGCCTTCGCGCTCTCGCGGACATCGGTCTCGGTGTAATTGCCGGGCCCCATCGTGAAGAGCTCCATGAGCTCGCGCGAATAGTTTTCGTTGGGGCTCTGGCCGGTCGACGTTGCAAGGTCGAGGTAGCGCAGCATCGCCGGATCTGTCGTGACCTGCATCAGCATGGATCGCAGGTTTGTCATCGACATCCGGCGCCACGTGAGGTTCTGCCAGTACATGAACGTGTCGTCGGCGACCTTGCGATAGTCGCTGGTGAAGTGGCCGTGCCAGAACAGGGTCATGCGCTCTGCGAACGGGGTTGTCGTGCTCAGCATGTGGTCGAGCCACCACTGCTGGAGCTGGCCGACGGCGAAACGCCCACCTGGCATTGCCGCGGCGGCGAAGGTGGTCGGCTCTACGGGGTTTGTCTCGATCAGCCGGTCGACGGTTTTGTTGAAGCCGTCGGACAGCGACGCCTCCAGTTGCGAGGACGTGTATCCGAAGCTGGTGCGGCGCAGGAGCTGCATGACGCGCGCCGACTCGGAACCCAGCGGCGAGACCCAGTCCATGGCGGTTCCGGTGTGGGGTTTGGCCAGGCTCTGCATGGATCCGCCCAGCAGGCGGACCGCACCGACGCCGACTCCGGTGGCAAGAGCTGCCGCCAGGGCCTGGCGGCGGGTGATGCCTCGGCGAGCTGGAACACTCGAGGTGGCGACATTTTCTTGACTCGGCGCAAGGCCCATGAGCCCATTCAACCCCGCCCCACCACGCATGGCATCAGCCAGATGTGAAGAATTCGTAATCGGCAACGAGATGGAATCAGACGCGGCAAACGCCGCCCGCGGCCGAGGGCGGAGCGGGATGTACGAGGCATGGTACGTGAGCCTCGCGGATCCGGCTCGGAGGCAGGGTTACTGGATCCGCTATACATCGTTCAACCCCATCCGCCGAGGGGCCGAGGACGAGGCCCATTCCGCGATCTGGGCTTTTCGATTCGATCACGACGACCCGGGAGCGAACTGGGGCGCCAAGGAGTCGTTTCCATTGGCGGAGCTGCAGGTCCAGTCGCGGCCGTTCGTGCTCCGGCTCGGATCCGCGCTGCTCGCCCACGATGGATGCACCGGCGATGTTCACAGCGAACGCGGGACGATGAGCTGGGACCTCCACTGGGACTCGCGTGAGCGGCCCTTCCCGTTCGTGCGACCGCCGTGGGACTCGATCTCGTCGGTCGCGAACATCGGAGCCCAGCCGGCGATCAAGGTGTCGGGCACGATCGACTTCAACGGCAAGCGTGTGCACGTCGAGAACGTGCCTGGCGGCCAGCAGCACACCTGGGGATCGAGCCATGCGTTGGAGTGGAACTGGGGTTTCGCTTCGGGTCCCGATTTCTGGATGGACGGCGGCACATCGCGAGTGCGGTCGCGCTTGGGACGAGAGCTGTCCGGCACCGTGGTTGGCGCGCACATCCGAGAGCAGCGTTTTCTGTTGAACGGACTCGCGCAGGTTTTGAGAACACGAGGGCCGATCGACGCGGATTCGTGGAGGGCGGAGGCCAGGCTGGGACCGCGTCGCCTGCACGTCCAGGTCACGCCGAGGCGATCAGACCTGATGGGCGTGACCTATGCCGACCCGCGCGGCGGGTCGCGGGTTTGCTACCACACCGAGGTTGCCGACCTGGAGCTGCGTCTCACGCAGGGCGAGCAGGTGCTCGCGCGGATCCGGCGCACGGCGTCGGCCGCCTTCGAATATGGGACGGAATCGCCGGTGCCTGGCCTGCCGGTGTTGTTCTGACGCGCTTAGCAGGCTGGGTTGTGAAATTCCATCGGCGAACCTAGGCTTCGGTTGTACGGTTGGCCGGGTCGGGGGAGGGGTCCGGCAGGGAACGGAGGGCCACACCCGGGGGCTTGCGTTCTGGTTTGTGTTACGTCGTAATGTTGTAATGCCATGATAGAACGAGCCACCACCCTGCCGACCGAGCGCGAAAGCCTTGACGCCTACTCCACGACTGTCACCTCCGTCGCGGAGCGCGTCCTCCCTTCAGTCGCGAGCCTGCGCGTCGGGCGGGCTGGGCGCGGCGGCGCCGGCTCGGCGGTCGTGATCACCCCCGACGGCTTCCTGGTCACGTCCGCCCACGTGGTGGCGCAGGGCGGCTCCGCCAGCGCCTCGTTCCTCGACGGTACGGAGTACGACGTCGACGTGGTAGGCGCGGATCCGCTGTCCGACCTGGCGATCGCGCGTGCCCGCGGCGCGACGCTCGGACCCGTACGGATTGGCAACGCAGACCAGCTTCGCGTGGGCCAGCTTGTCGTCGCCGTCGGCAATCCCCTGGGCTTTTCGGGATCCGTGACGTCGGGGGTCGTCAGTGGGTTAGGCCGCTCGCTGGCGACCGCCGACGGCAACGGGCACCGGCGTTTCATCGAGGACGTGATCCAGACCGACGCCGCGCTCAACCCGGGCAACTCCGGCGGCGCGCTGGCCAACTCGCGCGGCGAGGTGGTGGGGATCAACACGGCGGTGGCCGGGGTGGGCCTCGGGCTGGCCGTGCCGGTGAACGCCACCACCCGCCGGATCGTGGCCACCCTGCTGGCCGATGGACAGGTGCGCCGGGGCTACCTGGGCCTGGTCGGCACCCCGGCGCCGGTGCCCGCCTCGGTGGCCGAGCGCTACCGGCGGACGAAAGGCCTGCGGCTGGTCGAGGTGGTGGCCGACGGCCCCGCCGCGAAGGCCGGCCTGCGTGCCGGGGACCTGGTGCTCTCGGTGGGGCGGCAGCCGGTGA
>JBOHUQ010000082.1:0-54685 GCA_050734495.1 Candidatus Dormibacteraceae bacterium | reverse complement strand
GTACGGAAATACCGCCACTCCGTTCGAGTGGAAATTCACTCGAGCTGACCTCGCCGGACTTCTCCAACGACTCGCGGCGCGGCCCAAGGCGGCATGATGAATACATCACCGAATTTCCTGCCAGAGGTACCTAGTTAGACAATCAATTGAAAACCGAACCTGCGTCGATCGGCATGACCTGGCCATTCGTGCTGTCGGTGCGGCAGAAAGTGACCACCTGCTCCGCGATGTCGTCGACTGTGGCCGCCCTCCGGAGGATCGCCCTCTGCACTGCGCCAACGCGAACGGCATCGGGCAGCCGGCCGGCCATGCGCGTGCCTTCGATCAACCCAGGCGCTACGCAGTTCACCAGCACGCTGGGCGCAAGGGCAACGGCCAGGCAGCGGGTGAGGTGGATCAGGCCGGCCTTCGTCGACGAGTAGGCGATGCTGCTGCTCGAGGGGTAAAGGCCGCCGATCGAAGCGACGTTCACGATGCGCCCGTCGCCCTGTTCCTTCATCACGCGCGCGGCGGCTCGTGCCAGCAGATAGGGCCCGCGCAAGTTGGTGAAATACATCCGATCGAAGATCTCGGGAGACAATGCCTCCAGGTCGGCGAACGGGATGCCGATATTCCAGGCCGCATTGTTGACGAGCACGTCCAGACGCCCGAAATGCTCAGCGGCCGAGGTCACGACCTTGTCCGGCTGGTCGATCGTCGACTGATCCAGGTGGACCGCCCACGCGCGGCAGCCGGCCGCCTCCACCTCTGCGACCACGCGCTCCGCGCGCTCCTTTTCGCCGACGTACGTGACGGCGACGTCCATCCGGTTGCGCGCGAGCGCGCCACAGATTGCCGACCCGAGGTCACCCGAACCTCCCGTAACCAATGCGACCTTCCCAGCCAGCTTCATTCCACGCCCTCCTGCGTCGCGGCACCGCGTTACAGATTGCTTGCCGGATCCATCCTATTCAGACCGAGGACATGACATTCCCAACGTTTCGGACGAGCCGGGGTGGATACTGAGTCGGTATGAGCAAGGGGTTCGGGGAATCCGACTTCGCCCAGGTGCAGGCCGAGCGAGCCAACAACCAGACCATCCAGCAGGTCCTGGAGCGTGATCGGGAGCAGGCTCAGCACGCTCGCGACCGCCAGGCGCAGGGCGCCTACGGCGTCTGCGAGGACTGCGGCGGCAAGATCGGAGACGAGCGGCTCGAGGCCCTACCGGACGCGACCCGTTGCGTAACCTGTCAGGCCGCGTCTGAAGCAGGGGACCGCTGAGCCTGGTTCCCAGCAAATCTTAAGGGAGCGTCCAACCCCCTCCAAGCTTCCGGCGGCATCGTTTACGTCATAAACCAGACTCCCAGACGTTTACGGAGGTAGACCCCAGATGTCGGAAAGCCAGAACCCACCGAGCGAGCCCGTCGGGCCGCCGGACCAGTCGCTGCTTCCGCCCGCCGCCGATGTGCCGGCCGGCGCGCCCATTCCCGCGTGGGCGCCCCCTCCGCCTGCAACCAACTCGGTCTGGCACCAGATCGCGGCCGGTGTCGTCATAGCGGCGGTCGTGGCCGCAGCCGCCGGCATCGGGATCGGCTGGAGCCTCGGCCGCACGATCAATGCCCGCAGCGGTATTGCGCAGACCAATACCGAGCCCAGCCCTTCACCCAACACCGAGCAGCCGGGATCGCCGATCCAGCCGGCGCCCAGCACCGGCGGCAGCCTCAAAACCGACGCCATCGCCGCCAAGGTCGATCCCGCGATCGTCGACATCAACACAGTGTCCGGATCCAGCCAGGCCGCCGGCACCGGCGAGATCATCACGTCGACCGGCGAGATCCTCACCAACAACCACGTCGTGGACCGCTCTACTGGCATCCAGGTCACAATCGCCGGGCGTTCACAGACCTACACCGCCCACGTGATCGGAGTGGACCCGAGCGCGGACATCGCCCTGATCCAGGTGGACGGGAACGTGTCGGGCTTGCCCACGGTCAGCTTCGCGAGCTCGTCCTCGGTCAAAATCGGTGACCCGATCGTCGCTCTTGGGAACGCGCTGGGCCAGGGCGGTACGCCGGACACTTCACGGGGCAACATCACAGCGCTCGACCAGACCATCACCGCGAGCGAGGGTGGCAGCAAGTCAGAGCAGCTCACGGGCATGATCCAGAGCGACGCCACCATCTATCCCGGCGATTCGGGCGGACCGCTCGTCAACTCGTCAGGCCAGGTGGTCGGGATGATCACCGCAGGTGACGTGCAGGGCTTCCGCTCGTCGGCCTCGACGGTGAACTACGCGATCCCGTCTGACACCATCCTCAGCGTGATCAATCAGATCCGGTCCGGGCAGGCCAGCTCGCAGATCATCTACGGCCAGACCGGCTACATCGGCGTCTCGGTTCAGAACCTCGACGCGAGCGCCGCGGCTCAGCTGAACCTCAACATCTCGTCCGGGGCGCTGGTGGCCTCAGTCGTGCCTTCATCACCGGCGGCCGGCGCGGGCATCACCCGGTACTCGGTCATCACGTCTGTCGGCGGGAACCAGATCGCCAACCTCGACGACCTGAGCAACGCGCTCCTGGCGCATAAGCCGGGCGATCGCGTCTCGATCACCTGGGTGAACTCGAGCGGGACGCACACCGCGACGGTGACCCTGGGCGGAGTGAATCCCTAGAAGGTCCGCCTTCCCGTGCGGGGGAAGTGATATGTCACAAAACGCGCCGCCGCGGTGCTCAACTAGGAGTGGCCAGCACCGCGGCGGCGATTCGCACGATCGCCCTCTCGAAGTCGTATGGCTCACGCCTGGCGGTCGATCACCTCGACCTACAGGTCGAGCGCGCCGAGCTCTTCGGCTTTCTCGGGCCCAACGGCGCCGGCAAGACGACCACGATCCGCATGGCGCTCGGCCTGATCGCGCCGACGGGCGGGTCGGTGGAGATCCTCGGTCAGGAGGTTCGCTCACACCGCGCCCAGGTCCTGCCTCGGGTCGGCGCACTGGTCGAATCCCCAGCCCTGTACGGCTACCTGTCGGGACGCGACAACCTGCGCGCCATCGGCGATCTGCTCGGCGGCGTTGGCGAGCAGCGCATCGATGCGGTGCTCGAGACCGTGTCCCTGAACGGCCGCGATCGGGACAGGGTCAAGACGTACTCGATGGGAATGAAACAGCGCCTGGGCCTCGCCATGGCGTTGCTCAACGACCCCGAGCTCCTGATCCTGGATGAGCCGGCCAACGGCCTTGACCCCGCGGGCATCGTCGAGATGCGCGACCTCCTGCGCGACCTTGCGGAGGCGGGCAAGACCGTGTTCATCTCCAGCCACGTTCTGACCGAGGTCCAGCAGATCTGCACCCGTGTCGCGATCATCAACCACGGAAAGCTCGTTCGGGTTGCGCCGGTCCACGAACTGCTCCAGTCGTCGGGCGAGTACGAGGTCAAGGTGGATGCGCCGGCCGAGCTGGTCGCCCTGCTCCACCGCCAACCGTGGGCGCAGCAGGCGCGTGTCGAGGACGGCGTGGTCGTGACGGGCGCCCCTGAGGGACGGGGCCGCAACCTGATCAAGTTCCTGGTCGAAAACGGCCAGGCGCCAGACGCCGTGAGCGAGCGGCAGAAAGCCCTCGAGGACATCTTCCTCAGTCTCACCGGGGGTGGCTCTTGAGCGCCGCTGCGCGGCCTCGGTTCTTCGGCATGGTGAAGGGTGAGACGTTGAAGGTTTCGCGCCAGCTCAGCTTCTGGCTGATGCTCGCCGGATCCTTCGTGCTGCTGGCGATCATCACCCTCGCGATCACCAGCGCGTCGAACATCCAGGACCAGCTCAAGACCGACCCCACCGGATGGGCGTACGGGGCGAGGGATGTGTTCGGGACGATCTTTCAGATCGGCTCGGGCATCTTTCTCCTGATCGTCGGCTCGCGTCTGTTCGCCATGGAGTACTCCTCGGGGACGATCCGGATCATCTACGCCCGCGGAACATCGCGGCTGGGCCTGCTCCTTGCCAAGATGCTCACGCTCGCGTTCGTCGGGGTGGTCCTCCTCGCCGGGTACGCCGTGGTCGCCGGAGGGACTCTCACGCTGCTCGTCAACGCCTGGACCGGAAGCCTCGCACCCCTGCAGCACCTGCCTGACCAGTTCTGGCAGGACCTTGGGATGTGGGTTGTGGTGCAGGGGATGAGCATGGGGATCGCCATCCTCATGGCCGCCGCGGCGGCGGGGATCGGGCGGTCGCTGGCGTTCGCCATGGCCGCCTCGCTGGCGTTCTTCCCAGTGGACAACTTCTCCGTGATCCTCGAGGCCCTGGGTTCGCGGATCACCAGGCAGGATCACCCATGGCTGACCATCAGCCAGTACCAGCTCGGCGCCAACCTCAACATCGTGTTGAACCTGATCGAGCCGGGCCATCACGCGCGGGCGGCTTTCGCCGCGCCCCTGACGCCGGTCGACGGGACTCACGCGCTGGCCGTGATCGGCGTCTTCGCGCTCGCCTTCGCTGTGATCGCCGTCGCGCGGACCATCCGCCCCGACGTGCTCGAGTAGTCAGGGTAGGCGCTGACAGAACAGCGCCGTCCTCCAACCGGTATCCTTTGCGGGTTGTGCGCATAGTCGTCAAGGATCCCGAGGAGTTTGAGCAGGCGCTTCGGGAGTTCCGCCGCAAGGTGCAGGAGCAGGGCCTCGTCCGCGAGATGCGACGCCGTGCGCACTACGTCCCGCCGGCGGAAGCTCGCAAGATCAAGAGCCTCCGCGCCCGGCGCCGCCGAACTCGCTAGACTAAGAAAGTTCGGTGACCATGGCGGAGGGGAAACACCCGTTCCCATTCCGAACACGGTAGTTAAGCCCTCCAGCGCCGATGGTACTGTCGGGGTAACCCGGTGGGAGAGTAGGTCGTTGCCGAGCGTTTTTTAAGTCCCGCGGCCGCAAGGCCCGCGGGACTTACTTTTTCTAGCCGTGCGTCGGGGCCAGACTCGGTTCCGCCAGTCTCCCGGCGTGCAGCGTGGGCAGCAGGACGTAGCAGCGGATGGTCAGGAGGACCAGCAGGCCGATCAGCGCGATCAGCACGTCGAGCACGATCTGTCCCACGCGCGCATGGAACAGGAAGATCAGGCCTCCTTCCGTGAGGACGGCCAGCGCGAGGATCGGCACGAAGAGCCGGTCATGGACCGCCATGAAGAACTGCACGAGAAGGTTGTCCAGCGCCAGCGCCAGCCCGATCAAGCCAACCGGGAACACAAACGGAATCGCATCGCTGAACTTGGGTCCGAACAGGATGTTGACGACAAGTCCCGGCACGACCGCGAACACGAGCAGCGCGCACATGCCGAGTGCGGAGAGAATTCCCGCCGAATATAGAAGGATGCGGCCCGGGTGCTGCTCTTTCGCCACCGCCTCCACGACCCGCGGAAAGAGGACCTGACTGACGCTCAAGGTCAGGAAAAAGAGAATCGTGCCAATCTTGTTAAGGCCGCCGTAGATCCCCCCGTCGTGGCTGCTGAGATAGTGCTCGGCCAGGATTACATCCTGGTTGTAGAGGATCTGGATGCCGATGATTCCCGCCGCCGCCGTCAGCGAAAACCCGGCCATCACCCGAAGCTGGACACGAGCGCCGACACGCTTGAAGTGGTCGCGCAGCGTGTAGAGCCCGAGCCCGAAGCACAAGGCAAGCCCGATGAACACCGCCGCCATCGCGCCCGACACCGCGTAGCCCGCTTTCAAGAGGAGGACGACGGCGATCGTGCGCACGATCAGTTCGAGCGCGAGGTTGAGCGACAGGGCAGGGAATCGCTGCAATCCCTGGAGGATCCCGCGTGGGATCGCGACCTGCCAGATCAGCGCAATTGAGAATCCCAGGATGAGGATGGGAATCGTCGAACCCAGGTGTTCGAAGGCCGCGACAGGCCGCGCGAACAACGAGGTGAGCAGGACCGCGACCAGGCATGGGATGGCGACCAAGCGTGCCGTCCTTCCGAGCAGGGAGCGGACGCCGGCGTCGCCACGAGCCGCCAGCGTGGCGGTGTAGCGGGCCAGCACGACGATCAGGATGAGAGCCGGCGCCGTGCCGACAGAATAGACGGCGATGAGAAAAGCGACCTGGCCGTAGGTCGCGGGACCCAGCACCCGGCCGGCGATGGCGTGATAGACGAAGCCACCGATGCCCGCGACCAGTCCGCCGGCGAACAGGACCAGATTTTGCTGGACCAACCGGTTCCCGCGGACCTGGGCCAGGCGCCGGCCGAGCCCCAGTCGAGCGCCGGTTTGCACAGTCCCGGGCATTCTACTTGACGCGTCTGGGCCTCCCCGGCGGGGATAATGCCTTCCGGATGCCCGATCAAGCGAAGCCCCTGGTTTCAGCACTCGTCGTCAGCTACAACGCCAAGGACCTGCTTCTCCAGTGTCTCCAGGCGTTCTTCGCGAACTCGGACGTGCCGGTCGAGGCCGTCGTCGTCGACAACGACTCGTCCGACGGTTCGGCGGCGGCCGTGACCGATGAGTTCCCGCAGGCGACGGTTTTGGCTCAGCCCAAAAACCTGGGCTACGGGCGCGCCGCGAACCTTGGCCTCGAGCGGTGCCAGGGCCGCTTCGTCCTCCTGCTCGGCTCAGACGTGACGGTCGATGCGGGGTCCGTTGGCAGGATGGCCGATTTCTTGCTGACCCGCCCCGACGCCGGCGCGGTCGGACCAAGGCTGGTCCTGCCTGACGGCCGCCTCGACCCGGACGCGCGGCGCGCATTCCCGATGCCGCGAACTTTGCTTTATCGCACGGTCGGACTGAGCAGGCTCTTTCCCAAGAGCCCGCGGTTCGGTCGCCACAACATGGGCCACCTGCCGGACTCGGACGTGCACGAGATGGACGCCGGGTCCGGCGCGTGCCTGATGGTGCGCATGGCCGCCCTGGAGCGTGTGGGCTTCTTCGATCCGCGCTACTTCATGGTCGGCGAGGACGTTGACCTCTGCTACCGGCTCAAGCTCGGCGGATGGAAGATCTTCTACCAGCCCGCCGCGGGGGCCACCCATCACGTCAAGCCGGCCACGCCGGCCGCGCAGCGGCAGCTGTCGTACGAGCGTTACCGATCGATGTGGGCGTATCACTTCAAGCACCACGCCGAAGACGAGTCTGCTTTCGCGAACGGCCTCGTGTGGGCGCAGATCTGGGGCCGCTGGGCGGCCGAGTGGGTCAGAGAGACGGTCAAGAGGCCAAAGCGCCAGTCTGGTTGAGTAGATCCTGAATATGTATCACCAGATCGCGCACAACAAGCGGCAGAGCACCATCCTGATCGCGCTGTTCCTTCTGGTCTGGCTGCTGGCTGGATTTGTGATCGGCGAGTTCGGAGGCGGCTTGAACACCGCGATCCTCGGCGCGATCGTCCTCGGGGCGCTGGGCATCGCCGCGGCCGCCTACTCCTACTACTTCGGGGCGGCCACGGTGCTGGCGGCGGTCGGCGCCAGGGAGGCGGACCCGCAGCAGTTCCAACAGCTCTACAACATCGTCCAGACGCTGGCGATCGGCGACGGCGTGCCGCCGCCGAAGGTCTATATCGTCGATGACCCGAGCCCGAACGCGTTCGCCACCGGCCGCGATCCGCAGCATGCCGCGGTGACGGTGACGACCGGGCTCCTGCAGATGATGAACCGCGAGGAGCTCGAGGGCGTGGTCGCCCACGAGATGAGTCACGTCAAGAACTACGACGTGCGCCTGCTGCTCATCGTCACCACGATGATCGGGCTCGCCGCCCTGATCGCCAGCTTCGTCTGGCAAGGCGCCTTCAGGATCCGTACACGTGACGCCCGCGCCATGCTGGTGATTCTCGCGATCGGCCTCATCTTCGGCCTGATCGCGGCCATCGTCGGCCCGATCATGCAGATGGCGCTATCGCGGCAGCGGGAATCGCTTGCGGACGCCAGCGGGGTCGAACTGACCCGCAACCCGCAGGGCTTGCTGAGCGCATTGAAGAAGATCGCAACCAACGATAAGCCGATGCAGAAGTTCAACCACGCGGTGGCGGCGATGTGCATCGACAACCCGAAGGAGCACCACGGCAGCTTCTTCAACCATCTATTCGACAGCCACCCGCCAATCGAAGAGCGAATCGCGGCGCTGGAAAGGATCGCGGCCGTACAACAAACCTGATGCAGGCCAGGGGCTTCGTGCAGCCTGCCGCGATGTCGCCCCTACTGGCGAAGTTCCTCCACGTGCGTCGCACCGAGCTGAATCGAACCCTGCAGGTGGCGGGATTCGCCATCGTCCTTGGCTGGGCTATGTACACCGCGTTCAGCGCGGCCCAATCCATCTTTCTGAACAAGGCCGGAGCACAGGCCTATCCGCTTTTCTTCATCGTCCTCGCACTCGCCGTCTGGCCGATGGTCGCGCTCCAGGGCCTCGTGACCCGGCGATTTGGCGTCGGGCGTGCATTCCGGATCACCCTCGCCGCAAACGCGGTCGCGGCCATCATCGTCTACGCCGCATACGTCATCCGCGAGGACTCGACGGTCGCTTTCGCCGCATATGTCGTCTATTCGGTCGCGTTCGAGCTCGTCATGCTCACCTTCTGGACTTTCGTCAGCCAGCACTTCAACGTTCTCGAAAGCAAGCGAATCTTCCCGGTCATCGCGGCCGGTTCGAGCATCGGCTACATCCTGGCCGGAGTGACGACGACCGTCGTCGCCGTATACGCGACAGAACCCCTGATCTTCGTCTGGGCTTTCGGATCGGTCGCCGCGGCGATCATGTCTCGCAGCCTCGAGCGCACACTGTTCCGCCCGGCCTTCGTCGACGATCCGGACGAGTTCTACGCCGACCAGGAGGCGGCCCTCAAGAAACACGGGATGGTGGCCGTGCTCAGGGGGGCCTTCCACTACGTGACCAGCAGCCGCCTGGTGCTCGCGTTGATCCTGCTGGCTCTTGCCCTACAGGTCGCGAGCCGCATCGGCGATTACCTGGTCGCCGTTCTATTCGTGCAGGCGACACACAACAACCTGCAGTCGCTGACGATCCTGATCGGCAACGCTTGGCTCGTGAGCTACGGGGTGCAGCTTCTCGTGAGCCTGTTCGTGACGCCGTGGATCCTGAACAAGCTGGGTGTCAAAAACGCGCTCATGGCTCTCCCTCTCTTCACGGTGATCGGCTTCACGGCCGTGGCGGTGGCGCCGGTGCTGTCGACCGCACTCTTTCTCTTCATCGTTCGCAACGGGCTGCAGACCGGCCTGGACGACCCGGTGGCGAACGTCCTGGGCAACGCGCTGCCGGCGCAGGTCGGGCCCAAGCTGAAGCTGTTGATGAACAACGGCGTGCTGCCGGGGGCAGCGGTGTTGACGGGCGTGTGTTTGCTCGTGGTGCAGAAGACGATCGCGGCCGGCGTCGAGACGCTGGCGGTGCTCGGGGTGGGGGTCGCAATTCTGTTCATCGTCGCGGCGCTCTGGGTCCGGAGCCTGTACGTGACCGCCATCTATGACCGGCTACGCACCCATGCCCTGAGCCTCGGGGACTTCCAGCGAGCGCTGGGACGCCCCAACCCTGAGCAGATCGCGGAGCTGCAGGGTTACATCCGGTCCGGCGACGACAAGATCCGGCAGTTTGCGACCGCGGCGCTCGGTAAGTCCTCACCTGAGGCGTTCGTCGCGATGGTGCCCGAGCTGCTTGCGGGCGACGACCGAATGTTGCGGAGGCTCGCGCTGCAGATGGCCCCGCCGGCGAGCATCACCGTCGACCAGGTGAAGGCGGCGGCGCAGGACTCCGACGGCTGGGTACGCGCCGCAGCCGCGGTGGCCGGCGCAAACCGCAAGTGGGAGACCGCGGACGAGCTCTTGCGAGACCTATGGGAATCAAACCTGGTCGAGGATCGAGCCGCCGCCGTATGGGCGGCAGCCTACGCCGGCGACCACGCAAGGGTCGTCGCAGCGATGCGCGACGGTGCCGCGCGGGTGCGGCTCGAGTCGATCCGCAGCTTCGCCAAGATGAAAGGCGACGTCGCCGGAATCTCGGAGCCTCTGATCGCCTGCCTGCGCGACGACAACCTCGAAGTGCGACGCGAGGCGCTGCGCCAGGCGATCCGTTGGACTCCACCCGCGGATCAGCACCAGGCCTACGCGGAGGCTCTGGCTGATGGGTTGGTGAGCGGTGACCGGGACGTCCGCCGTCTCGCTGCTGAGGCGATGGCCGCCCAATCGCCGGATGCCCTGGTGCTCACTCTGCCGCTGCTCGCCGCGCAGGACGAGGCTGCGGCCGCGATCATCGAGGCGCTCATCCGCAGCGGCCGGCCCGAGTTGTTCCAGAGGGCGCGCGGCCACCTCGAATCCCACCTGGCCGACGCGCTGCACCTCGCGCGGTTGTCGGCACGGGTGGGCCGGGCCGCGCAGGAGGGCGCGAGCGACGACCCGGCCGGCTACGCGCTGCTCCGGATCGGTCTCGACGACTACGCCCGCACGGGCATCGACTCCGGGTTGTCGGCGATGAGAGCCCTGCATGGCAAACGAGGCTTCGCCACCGTCGAACGCGGCCTTGTGGCAGATGAGGTCCAAGCGAGGGTGGAGGCGCTGGAAACGTTGATAAACTTCGGCCCGGGTTGGCTGGCAGGGCCGCTGGCGCAGCTGCTCGATCCGGAGTCTCTGGACTCGGGCTCGGCCCGACCCCTCACCAATGCAGAGCTCGAAGGACTCGCGAACCATCACGACAAGTGGGTCAAAGAGACCGCCGCGGCGGCATCTCATGGGCCTGGTGACCAGATGAAGGAGCTCATCGCGCTCAAGCGAGTGCCGCTCTTCAGCACGCTCACGCTCGAGCAGCTTGCGAGCATCGACAGGTTGATGGTGACCCGGCACTATGTGAAGGGCGAGTCGATCTTTCGCAAGGGCGATGTCGGCGCGGAGCTGTACGTGGTGCTCGAGGGCGAGGTGCGCGTTCATCTCGACCACGACGGCCACGAGGTGACCCTGGCCAGCTATGGGCCGAGCAAGGTGGTGGGGGAGATGTCGGTCTTCGACGACCAGCCGCGCAGCGCCAGCGCTCAGGCCGTGGCCAGCACCACCGTACGTGTTCTGAGGCGCGACAGGATGCAGGCGATCGTCCACGAGCATCCCGAGGTGCTGCTCGAGTTCATCAAGAACCTCAGCCAGCGACTCCGGGTGATGAATGAGCAGCTCGAGTCGACCACTCCGAATGACCTTCCAGCCACTATCGGATAATCCCTTTGATGGCTGACCTCTCCGACATCCGCCTGGGTTCGGAGGTGGTGAGCAGCGACGAGGTGAACGTCGGGACGATCGTCAGCCTGCTCGTCGATGCGGACGGGTTCACACCGCAGGCGCTGGTCGTGAAGCACGAAGAATCTCTCGCCGGCCGCGTGCTCGCCACCGAAAAGTACTTCACCACCGACGAGGTCGTGATTCCGATCACAGCAGTCGCGTCAACCAGTCGTGACGCGGTCCATCTCTCGATGGGCGCTCACGACGTCCGCCGGCAGCCGCTCTATCTAACCTACCGGCGTCCCGCACCGACGACTGAGGAGGCGGTTCTCGAGGAAGGCCAGCTGATCACCGGTGGCCTCGGCCTGCCCATTGCCGAGGAGGTCGCCAACAAGTCAGATGGCCAGCTCGAGATCGACAGTGGGGAGAACGTGATGCTCGGCACGACCGGTCACCGGTTGGGCCGGGTGGACGGCGTGTTGTTGGACCACGGTGAGCTGATCGGTGTCGTGATCCGGCCGGAAGGCTTCTTCAAGCGCGACGTGGTTCTGCCGATCCGGTTCATCAACCGTGCGGACGACATGGCGCTGTTCGCCGACCTCACCGAATCGGACATCGATCAGCTGAAGCCGTTCGTGGACCCCGAGTCCTGACCATCTCCCTTCCCCCGCAGGGGGCAGCAGCAAGTCTCATCCTCATCGCCGCTTTGCGCGGAAGGTGGCGCGCCGCGAGGCGGTCGGTCGGATGGGGGTGGTGCCTCTCTACTCCGGGCCGGCTTCCGGCTCCGCGCGGATCTCGATCTTCTTGCGTGCCACCTCGAGCCGGTCCGTGCAGATCCTGAGGTAGACCCGAGCCTCGTCGACGGCCTTGAGCGCGTCCTCGAGGCCGAGCTCCCCGTCCTCGAGGAGCTTGAGCTTCCCGTCCAGCTTCTCGAGCGCCTGCTCGTAAGTCAGCTCCTCGCTCACGACTCCACCTCGTCGACCCTCGCTCCGAGCCTCCCGGTTCCGAGACGGATCCGCACCCTTCGGTCGACGGCCGTCGTCTCGGAGGAGCGGAGCACGGCGCCTGACGCGGCGTCCTGCGTGATGCTGTACCCGCGGGAGAGGACGCCTTCGGGGCTCAACGCGGCGAGGCGCTGGCGGCGATGGTCGAGCCCAATGGCCGCGGCGCCGAAGCGTTCCGAGAGCGCGCGATCCATGCGCTCGGAGGCACGCCGCGCGGCAAGCGCGTTGCGGCTGCGGTTGAGCCGGGCGGAGCCGGACGCGTGGAGCCTCCGCCCGCGCTCCCGCAAGCCCTCCTCGCGGCGCGCGATCTGCGCCACCGGGCTCAACCGCGCCAGCTCGCCGGCGGCGTGCGCGAGGCGTTCCACCCGGTGCCGCACCAGCGCGGGAAGCAGCTGAAGCATGCGCTGCCGCTTGTTGGCCAGTCGCTCCGTTTCGCGAGAGAGGCGCTGGCCGATCTCGCGTTCCAGCCGCCGGCCCAGCTCCCGCAGCTGGAGCAGCAGGTCCGACTTCTTCGGGACGACTCGCGACCCTGCTTCGGTCGGCGTCCGGCATTCGGCGTCCCCGACGAGGTCCGCGACGGTGCGGTCCGAGGTGTGGCCCAGGGCGGTCACGACCGGGAGCCGGGAGTCGAGGATCGCCCGCGCCACCAGCTCCGTGTTGAAGGCATAGAGCTCTTCGAAGCTGCCGCCGCCGCGGGCGAGGACGATCACATCCGCCAGCATCTCCTGGTTGCACCGCCTGAGCGCCCGCGCCACGCTCATCGGCGCGGCCGCGCCCTGGACCTGGACGGGGTAGACGACGATCCCCATGTTCGGGTACCGCTCCCAGATCGTTTCCTGCAGGTCATGGATGACGGCGCCGGTGGGGGAGGTGAGCAGCGCCACCGCGCGTGGCAGAAAAGGCAGCCGGCGCTTGCGCCCGGCCCCGAACGCGCCCTCCGCCTCGAGCCGCCGCTTCAGCTCCTCGAGCCGGGCGCGAAGCTTGCCGGCGTCGTCGAACTCGATCTGGTCGACGACGAAGCGGACGGTCCCGTACTGCGGCCAGAAGTCGACGCGTCCTCGGAAAACGAATGCCTGACCGTCTTCCGGGAGCGTCGTGACTCGTCGTGCATCGTCCGCGTACAGGAATCCGTTGATGAGGCTCTGGCCGTCCTTGATGGCGAAGCTGTAGTGGCCCTTGGCGCCGCGCTTCATCCCGCTGACCTCGCCCTTGACGAGCAACGCGGTGAGAGGGCGCAGCTCGCGCCGGATTTCTTTCGCAAGCTCGGTGACGGTGTAGGGCCGCTGAGCTTCCTCGGGCCGGATCATCAGGCCTGGCTCGAGAAGTGGTGGGCCGAGATCCGCATCCGCTTGTCGAAGTGCAGGCGGTGTGCGTCGGTGCGGTCAGGTCCCACCCCGGAATCGAGGTGGAACTCGTCGCAGCGCAGCCGCTTCGCCTCTTGGATGCTCGCCGCTCCGAGGGCTGGGCTCACCTGGATCCACTCAGCCCAGCCGCTCGCCCGTCCGGGCGGGGCTCATCCGCCAATCTGCGACATCGATTTCGCGGGCTTGACGAACCCCGGCTGGTTGATCAGGTGGCCCTCCTCTTTACGCCAGATCGCGGTCTCGATCACGCGGCCAAGGTGGTCGTCGGATGCGCCGGAGCGCATCAGGTCACGCAGCGGGGTCTCCTGCAGCGAGAACAGGCAAGTGCGCAGGCCGCCCTCGGCGGTGAGCCGGATTCGGTTGCACGAGCTGCAGAAAGCCTGGCTCACCGAGGAGATGAAGCCGACGCCGCCCGGGTTGCCGTCCGCGAACTTGAAGCGCGTGGCCGGCCCGGGGCGTGGGTCGGCGACCGGAACGAGCGGGAAGAGATCTTCGATCTGCTCCTGGATACGACGGCTCGGCACGACCTGCTCGTTGGTCCACGTGCCGTCACCGTCGAGAGGCATGTACTCGATGAAGCGCACCTCGTAGCCCTCGTCGCGAGCCAGCCGCGCGAAGTCGACGACCTCGTCGTCGTTGTGCCCTTTCATCACGACCATGTTCAGCTTGATCGGCCAGAGACCTGCCTCACGCGCAGCCTGGATTCCATCCATCGTGCGGTTGAACTGGTCGCTCCGCGCGATCTCGTGGAAGCGTTCCATGCTCAGGGTGTCCAGCGAGATGTTGATGCGCTTCAGACCCGCGTCCGCGAGTAGAAGCGCCTTGTCGCGGAGCAGCACACCGTTGGTCGTCATCGTGATGTCCAGGCTTGGATCGATCGCGTTGATCATGCCGACCAGCTCTTCGACCCTGATGCGCACGAGGGGCTCGCCGCCTGTGATCCGGATCGTCCTTACGCCATAGCGCTCTACGAAGATCCGAGCCAGGCGCACGATCTCCTCGAACCGAAGAATGTCGTCGCGCTTCAGCCACTTCAGACCCTCCGCCGGCATGCAGTAGATGCAGCGGAAGTTGCAGCGGTCCGTGATCGAGATCCGAAGGTCGTCGGCGACCCGTCCGTAGGAGTCGCGAAGCGTACTCGTGACCATTTGGTCGATGATAGCCCCGGTGGGATACGAGCACATCCTCGTTGAGATCGAGGCGCCGATAGCGACCATCACGCTGAACCGGCCGAAGGTGCTGAACGCCCTCAGCCCGGACCTGATTCGCGAGGTCAACCTGGCTCTGGCGGAGCTCGACGCGGATGAAGCCGTCCGCGCCGCGGTGCTCACAGGTGGCGCCAAAGTGTTTGCGGCCGGGGCAGACATCAGCGACATGGCCGACCGCACCGCGGTGGAGCAGCTGCGCCGCGACCAGACCGGGCGATGGGCCGGGATTGCCGCCTTCAGCAAGCCCCTCGTCGCGGCGGTGAACGGCTATGCGCTGGGAGGCGGCTGCGAGCTGGCCCTCATGTGCGACCTGATCATCGCGGGCGACACGGCTCGACTCGGCCAGCCGGAGATCAACCTCGGCATCATCCCCGGCGCCGGAGGCACCCAGCGATGGCCGCGCACGGTCGGGAAGTACGTGGCCATGGAAGTGATGCTCACCGGGGCGCCAGTCACCGCCCGCCGCGCCTACGAGGTGGGATTGGTGAACAAGGTCGTGCCGGCCGGCATGACGATCAACATCGCAAAGCGAACCGCTCGCGAGCTGGCCGAGAAGCCGCCGCTTGCGCTCCGCATGGCGAAGGAGGCGGTGCTCAAAGCGTTCGAGTCGCCGCTGTCAGAGGGTCTGTCCGTGGAGCGCAAGAGCTTCTACTTCCTGTTCTCGACCGAAGACCAGAAAGAAGGCATGCACGCGTTCCTCGAGAAACGGAAAGGCGTATTCCAAGGCAGGTAGAAGAGATGACCGAAGTCGAGCAGCACGTGGTGGTCCGCGTTCACGACGGCGTCGGTGTGATTCAGCTGAACCGGCCGGAAAAGATGAACGCGATCGGCTCCCTGACGCGCAAGCAGCTCGGCGAAGCCATCAAGCAGGTGGAGCGCGACGACGCGGTACGGGTCGTGGTCCTGACGGGTTCGGGCCGCGCGTTCTGCTCTGGCGCCGACGTGAGCGAGATGGCGCAGGAGGGCGGCATGCGTACGCCCGAGGACGTGGGCAACGTGCTGCGCAATGAGTACATGCCCATGCTCACCCGCCTTCGCACCATGCCCAAACCCGTGATCGCGGCAATGAACGGTCCCGCGGTGGGTATCGGAGCGAGCTACGCGCTCGCGTGCGATATCAGGATCGCGACACCCGAGGCCTACATCCTCGAGGCCTTCGTCAACATCGGGCTCGCGCCGGACGGCGGAGTCAGCTGGCTGCTGCCGCGGCTGGCCGGAACCGGCATCGCTTACGAGATGTTCTTCACCGGCAAGCCTCTTCAGGCGATTGACGCGCACCGCCTCGGAGTGATCAACCGCCTTGTGCCGGCGGACAGGCTCGAGGCGGAGGTCCGCGAGCTGGCGGCTCAGCTCGCCACCCAGCCGAGGGGGGCCATGGCGGGCGCCAAGCAAGCTGTCACGCACGCACTCGAGTCCAGCTACGAGGAAGCGCTGGAATTCGAGTCTTACCTGCAGGAGGCGCAGGCGGCGAGCCCCGAGTTCGCCGAAGGGGTCCAGGCCTTCCTCGCCAAACGCGCCAAAAAATGACGGATCTCCGCGACGCGGTGATCGTCGCGACCGCGCGCACGCCCATGGGGCGCTACGGCGGGCAGCTGAAGGACGTGCGACCGGATGACCTCGCGGCCATCGTGCTCAAAGAGGTCTGCGAGCGCGCACAGATCAAGCCCGGCGATGCCAGCGACGTGATCCTCGGGTGCGCCAACCAGGCGGGTGAGGACAACCGCAACGTCGCCCGCATGGCCCTCCTCCTTGCGGGCTTTCCGGTCGACGTGCCAGGGCAGACCGTCAACCGGCTGTGCGGGTCGGGGATGCAGGCGACGATCGCCGCAGCGCGCGAGATCCAGACCGGCGCCGCCGACGTGATGATCGCCGGCGGGGTCGAGAGCATGACTCGCGCCCCGTGGGTCATGCCCAAGCCTGACGGTGCATTTCCTCGCGGCCCGCAGACCGCTTACGACACCGCGCTCGGCTGGCGCCTGATCAACCCGAAGATGGCGGAGCTGTACGGCACGCTGCAGATGGGGGAGACGGCCGAGCGCGTGGCAGCGATGTATGAGGTCTCGCGTTCAGACCAGGATGCTTTCGCGCTGCGCAGCCACCAGCGCGCCGTCGCGGCGCAGAAGTCGGGCCGGCTCGCCGAGGAGATCGTCCCAGTGATGGTCCCGCAGCGCAAAGGCGAGCCGATCCAGGTGAGCGTCGACGAAGGCCCTCGCGCGGATACCTCGCTCGAGGCGCTCGCCAAGCTCCGGCCGGCGTTTGACGCGAACGGATCCGTGACGGCCGGCAACTCGTCGCCCCTGAACGATGGGGCGACCGCGCTCGTCCTCATGTCGGCGTCGCAAGCCAGGGAGCGCGGTTTGAAGCCCTTGGCAAGGTTTGTCTCCGCCGCGCCCGCCGGCGTGAACCCCAATTACATGGGCATCGGACCCGTGCCGGCGTCGTCGAAGGCGCTCGAGCAGGCCGGTCTCCATCCGTCCGACATCGACCTGGTGGAGTTGAACGAGGCCTTCGCGTCCCAGTCGCTGGCGTGCGTACGCCTGCTCGGGCTGGATGAGGCGAAGGTCAACGTCAACGGCGGCGCGATCGCCCTGGGGCATCCGCTGGGTAGCAGTGGCGCGAGGCTGGTCAGCACCCTGGTCCGCGAGATGGCTCATCGGGACGCCGAATATGGCCTCGCCACGATGTGCATCGGTGTCGGGCAGGGCATCGCGTCGGTATGGCAAAGGGTTTAGAGATCGGCGAACGCGATCCCCAGGAGGTGCGAGCGATGTTCGATCGCATCGCCCGCCGCTACGACCTGGTCAACACGGTCCTCTCCGGCGGCGTCGACGGGAGCTGGCGGCGCCGCGCCGCGCGAGCCACGACTCTCAGACCGGGTGGGTCGGCGCTCGATGTAGCCTGCGGCTCGGGCAGGCTCACCGCCGTGCTGGCGGGCATCGCCGGTCCACAGGGACGCGCGGTCGGACTGGACTTCAGCCCGCAGATGCTCGAGATCGCGCGCCGTGATCATCCCGGAATCGAGTTTCTCGAAGGCGACGCGCTGAACCTGCCATTTGACGATGCAAGCTTTGACGCTTCGACGATTGCATTCGGCCTGCGCAACCTGTCCGATCCCGTGCGAGGCCTGCGCGAGATGTTGCGGGTCGTGAAGCCCGGAGCCCGCGCGGTCGTGCTGGAGTTCGTGCGTCCTCCGAAGAACATGGTTGGGAGCGTCTATCGGCTCTATCTCCGCACGCTGCTACCGGCCATCGGAGGCGCTCTCTCAGGGCAGCCGGCCGCTTATCGATACCTGAGCGACACGGTCGACTCGTACCGCACGCCTGCCGAGCTGGGTGAAATCGCACGTGTCGCAGGATGGTCCGGCGTGACGTACAAGAGCCTCGCCATGGGCACCGTGGGAATCCTCTCCGGCACGTCCGGCGAGCTGCCGGCCCAGCGTCCCTCCGGCTCGCAGCCGTGGGACGCTAGAACCCGCGGGTCAGGTGACTAATCGGTGTCGCGGCGGCCGCTCCAGGTGGCCTCGCCCCGTCCCGTGTGGCTTGAGACGAAGGCGGCCTTGCGGGTGCGGTGGTGGATGTGTGGGTGCAGAGGAGTCCCAGTGTCGCGGTCGGTATCCTCTTCTGCCTCGTCGGCCGTGTTTTCGGTCGTGCCGTGATTTCCCCTGTCGGTTGAACCGGGTCCGGGTGCCGGGCTCGTGCCAGGCTGTTGCGCTGGCGTTGGAGTTGGCGTCGGGGTTGGAGTTGGCGTGACGACAACTGGGGGGTCAACGGTCGCAGCCACGTCGAGCTGCACAGAGGTGGCGGACGTGAAGACAACGGTGCTCCCGACAGTCGGGTTTGCGCCTGAAGCCAAGCCATAAACGTCGCTGGAGCTTGGCGTGAACTGCAAGCATGCAGCTTTGACCTCAACCCTGAGACCGAGCAGGTCCCCGGCCTGCACCGGAATTGGAGTGGCAACCGTGATCGTGTTCACGGTCCCTGTGGCGAGCGTCACCAGCGGACTTGCCCCGACCAGCGTGTAGGTCAACGCGGTTGCGGTCGGTCGCCAGATCTGAAGGCCGGCGGGGCCCGGCCACGCGGTAGCTTGAACACTCCACGACGATATGGAGCCTCCACCGGCAGGAACCGTGTACGCGTTTGTGCTGGATGACACCTGGACCGTGCTGGCCGGTGTGCTGCAAACGATCGTGCCCCCCGCGTTGCCGATGGTCGTCGAGGCAGAAGCCCCGCTCACCGAGAACACCATTGCGAGCAGCGCGATCGCGGACGCGATCACTCCCTGCTCCCTGAGTAAACGGAATCGTCCGACCCTTGTCGACCGCATGAGTTCCACCTCGGGGCGGCCGTGAATTATTGCAACCGAAATGATGGCGGCTGCCCTCAACCCAACCAACGGCGATTCGGTCCAATCCTTGCCTGAGCTCGAATCCGCCGCCTGTTGAAGCTTCCTCCTCTAGGCGAGGCGGTCTACGGCCGAGTGGGCGACGCTGATCAGGGTCGGCCGAAGCCCGTCCAGCTCGACGGTCTCGAGCTCATGGACGGCGGCGTCAACCAGAGCCTGGGCCTCACCCCGCACGCGCTGGAGTGCATCGCTCGACGTGATGAGGTCGGCGACCCGGCCCACCTCGGCGTCGCCGAGAGCGCCCGCGAGCAGGCGCCGGACCTCGGGTCCGACTGTCCGGTCCTCCGCGGCATAGATGAGAGGTAGGGACAGGGCACGCTGCCGGATGTCTAGACCAACCGGTTTGCCTGAGGTTGGGCTGAAGTCGACCATGTCGTCCGCCATCTGAAACGCGACGCCCAGCAGGTTGCCGTAGCGCCAGAGCGCTTCCACAATCTCATGGCTTGCGTCAGAAAGCAGAGCGCCCGACGCGCACGCAGCGGCGAACAGCGCGCCGGTCTTGCCGCGCACGACGCGCATGTAGGAGTCGTGGTCTCCCGGATAGGTTCCACGGAGGGCGACGTCGTCGATCTGCGAGGCGCAGATCGCCTCGAGCGCTTCGGAGATGGTCGACGTGACCTCGCGATTGCCGATCTCGGCGATGAGCCGGGTCGCTTTGGCGAAGTAGTAGTCGCCGACCGCGATCGCCCGCTCCGGGCCCTCGGCCGCGGCGACGGTCGGGCGTCCGCGTCGGTGGGTGCTCTCGTCGACGTAGTCGTCGTGGATGAGGGTTGCGTTGTGGAGGAGCTCGACCGCTGCGGCCAGGGCGGCGGCGCGGAGCGGTTCGCTGCGCGGGCCGATCGCGGCTGTGAGCTGGACGAGCCTGGGTCGAAGGCGCTTGCCTCCGGCTTCGACCAGCCGGCGCATGGGGGTGGAAACCGGCTCGGGGTCGACGAGGAGCTGGCGGGACAGTTCCAGTTCGATCAGGTCGGACGAAAGTGCTGCGCGCCGCCCCCTCCCCGCCCCTTCCCCGCTTTCGCCGGGGAGGGGGGAGAACTCTCCATCCAGCTGCACAGCCAGCTCCCGGTGGCGGGGGCCGTCCAGCTCCACCGCGAAGATCGACTGCCAGCGGCCAAGGACCAGGTCGCCTTCTTCGACCAGGAGCGTGGCGAACCCGGCCAGAAGAAGCTGCCGGACGTGAGCGTGGCCGTTGACCGGCTCATCGAGCGCGACGTCGACCCGACGGGCAAAGTCGTCGTGCTGGTAGCCGGCGCCCACCGGCGCAAGGCGTTCGAGCATGCTGGCGAAGTCCTTTAGGAGCAGCGGCTCGTTCTCGTTGACCGCGAGCCCGAGCGTCGTGTGCATCGACTGAAGGTGCAGCCGTCCCATCCGCATCCCGGCGCGCCGTATCTCGTGCCGGAGCAGGTCGGTGATGTCGACGAACTCGGTGGCGTGACTCGTCTCAAACCGGAGGCGCTTGCCGATCATCAGCCGGCCTGCAGCGCACGAAGCAGGAGCTCGCGTATCGCCGGGGCGGCCGCGCCTGAAGCGGCGGCGGCGGACATCTCCTCGATGGCCTGCGCGAAGGCGACCTGGACGGCCTGGGTGGCGGCGCCCGCGAGCAGCCTCGCCGAGCGGGCGAGGCAGAGGTCGCCCATCAAGAGGGTGGGTGGCGCGGCCGCCCGGCCGCCGAGGCCCTGGAGACGGACGCCGATCTCGACCAGCGCTGCCGCCAGCGCCAGCTTGGGCTGGGCATCGCTCTCGAGAGCGGCGACCGCTTCCAGGTACGAGCGGTACATCTCCGACAGACCGTCCTCCCAGAGACTCTCCAGGCGGTCGAGCTCGCGGTCGATGAGCTGCACCGACATCAAACAGGCTCCACGAGCGAGCCGGCGAGCTGCCGGAAAGCCGACAGGGCCTTGAGGCACGACTCGTCGTCCCGCGTCACCACGTAGTAGAGGCCGAAGCCCAGCACGGTGTTGAGCACAAGCGGCACCAGGACGTCCCGCGGGACGGTCAGCCGGATCCTGCCGTCCTCCTCGAGCCGGTCGAGCTGCTCCTGGATCACCTCGCGGTACCGGGTGAACAATTCGGGAAGGTATGCCCGAAGCCGCTCCGTGCGGGGAGCCTGGACGAGGAGGTCGAAGGCGGCCAGCTGGATGTCGCCCAGCTGCCGCAGAGAGTCCCAGAGCGATTCGACGCCGATCTCGAGGACCTCGAGCGGGTCGGTCAGCTGGTTGAGGGTGCTGCGCAGCTCGTTGACGGAGCGGGCGGTCAGGTAGCGCCACGCCTCGACCAGCAGCTCGGACTTGGTCGGGAACCAGTACTGGAGGTTGCCGATGGCGACGCCGGCCTTGGTGGCGATGGCGCGGACGCTGGTGCCCGAGTAGCCGTTCTCCAGCAGCGAATCAGCCGCCGCATGGATGATCTGGTCCCGAGAGCTCTCTGTCGCTGTAGCCCCGGTCATACGTATGTACTACCTTACACATGCCAGGGAGCGGCGTGGGGTCGATCCAGCCTCCGCGCTGAGATTGAGCAGCCAGCTTCGGGGGATAATTCACCCGGCTGTGCGGAGCATCGAACAGGTCTTTCCAAATCGAATCTGCGGCGTGCTGCGCACAGGGGACTCAGACGCGGGCTTTCAGGCCTGCCTCGCGGCCTTGGAAGGCGGCGTCCGGACGATCGAGATCACCAAGACAGTCCCCTCGTGCTTCGAGATGATCCGCGGCCTGATCGCCACCACCGGCGGCCGGTATCCAATCGGAGTGGGGACCGTGTGGGACCCAGGCGCAGTCCGTGAGGCCAAGGAAGCGGGCGCCTCTTTCGTGGTGACTCCGGTGCTGCTGCCGGAGGTGGCCGACGCCTGCCGGCAGCAGGACATCCTGTGCGTGCTGGGCGCCCTGACGCCGACCGAGATCTACCAGGCAAGAGTCGCCGGCGCCGCGCTGGTCAAGGTGTTCCCGATCGGACCAGTCGGCGGCCCGGAGTACGTCCGGGCCCTGAACGGACCCATGGGCGGGGTGCCGTTCTGGGTCTCGGGAGGCGTGCCCATCGAGGACATCGGGGCGTACCTGAGGCTGGGAGTGAGGGCGGTCGGCCTGACGGCATCGCTGTTTCCGCCCGAGGCTCTGGCTCACCGCGATTTCGACCTGATCCGCGCCAACGCCCAGAGGGCTGCGGAAGCGGCGGCGATCGCTGACTAGAGACGAACTAAGTCGTCAGCAGCCTGCGTGGTAGAGGCACATCGTCCGGACGATGTCGGAGTAGAGGTTCACGACCTGGCCTCCGGTCGCGATCAGGGCGACGATGACGATGAGTGCGACAAGGGCCAGGATGAGCGCAAACTCAACCATTCCTTGTCCTGATTGCCGGGTTCGGGCTTGCTTCATTCCTGGGTTCGACCTGAAAGCTTAACCGCCGAGCCCCCCATTCGGGTCACTGCCTTGGCCAACGACTGCTCCACCACCACTCGAACCATGCGCTTTCGCCAGAAATGGTTGAGGTCGGCGTTGTCCAGGGGTTTGGCCGGCTTGGCTGCGATGTCAGCAGCCTCGCGGATGGTCTCGTCGCTGACTCGGTTTCCCTTCAGGAACGCTTCAGCGGCGGTCGCCTCGAGGGGGTGCGAAGCCACCGCCGAGAGCACGATGCGGCAGCTGACGACCTCGTCGCCGTCGAGCTGGAGGGCGACCGCGGCTCCTGCGATCGGGAAGTCGATCGACCCGCGGCGCCGCAGCTTGACATAAGCCGTGCTCGTCTTGGGATCCGCGGACAGTCTGAGCGCCGTGACCACCTCGCTCGGTTGCTTGGCCATGTAGTCAATTCCGTCATCCCGATAGAGCGCCGACACGGGCAGCTCGCGTTCGCCGTCAGGCCCGGCCAGCGTCACGACTCCGTCGAGCGCGATGGCCATGGGCGCCGTGTCCGATGACGAAACGGCCCAACACCTGGGGCTGCTCGGGGCGACGAGGCAGATGTCCCCGTCCTTCTTGATGCAGAATCCCGCGGCCTTCCGCCACTCATACGTCATGTCGTAGTAGTTGCATCGTGTGTCGACGCAGAGGTTCCCGCCCACGGTGCCGGCGTTGCGCAGCGGGGGAGACGAGACGAGACCGGCCGCCTCGGCGTAACCGGGAAACCTGTCAGTCAGATGCGCGTCGCCGGTGGCGACCGCGAGCGTTGCGCCGGCGCCGACCAGGCATTCGTTCGACCCGTTTCGAATCTCGCGCGGAAGGAAGTCGAGCCCAATCAATGCCTCGACATCGAACTGCCGGCGCTTGAGCTTGGGAAAGAGGTCCGTGCCTCCTGCCACGAACATCGCGCGTGGACCGAGCTCCGCCGCCATGTGCGCTGCCTCGCGCGCGGTCTTTGGACGCAGGTACTTAAATCGAGGCAGCCGCAGCACGATCCAATTCCCTGGGTGGCGGTTCGACCCTGATCGCGCTCGGGTACGGGATGTTGGGAAAACGCGCCGGCCCGAATCGCGCCGGCTCACCTTTTGCTCCGCGCCGCAACGCCTCGACGATCTTCTCCGGCGTGACCGGCACCTCGTCGATCCACACGCCGAGCGCGTCGTAAACCGCGGCGCACACCGCCGGAGGAACCGGAAGCAGCGGGCCCTGGCCGGCTTCCTTCGCGCCGTAGGGGCCTTCCGGGTCGACGGTCTCGACGATGAACGTCTCGACCTCCGGCATGTCGAGGAAGGTGGGCGACTTGTACTCCAGCATCGAGGGCCATTTGTGCAGGCCCCTGCGAAATGTCTGCTCCTCCATGAGAGCCTCGCCCAGGCCCATGTAGACGCTGCCCTCCACCTGGCCCTCGACCAGCAGCGGGTTGATCGCGCGGCCGACATCGTGCGCGATCCAGACCTTGTTCACGTTCACGAGGCCGGTGCGCGCATCGGCGTCGAGGTCCACCACGCAGGCGGAGTAGCTGTAAGCCGGGCTGGGACCGACGCCTGACCCTTTGTACGGCCCGGCGATCTTGGGCGGCGTGTAGCTGCCGGCGCTGGTGAGGGTTCCGAACCGGGCCTCCGCGAGCTCGGCCGCCTGTTCAAAGCTGAAATCGCCGATGCGGCCTCGACTCACCTCGATCGTCAAGGCCTCGCGTTGCAGCTTCGCCGCGACGGCTTCGACGAGCATGGTGCGCATTTTTCGGGCAGCCTGAATCGCGGCGTTGCCGGCCATGAAGGTCACGCGCGACGAGTAGGAGCCGAGATCGATCGGCGTGGTGTCCGTGTCGGCGGTGACGAGGCGGACGTCAGACGGCTGGAGGCCGAGCTCCTCGGCGACGATCGTGGCGAGCACCGAGTCCGAGCCCTGTCCGATATCCATGGCGCCGCAGTAAACGGTCACGCCGCCGCGGTCGACTTTGACCTGTACCTCGGAGTGGGGCATGTCGTTCCAGTAGATCGCCGTGCCCGCGCCGGACAGGTAGCTCGAGATCGCAAAACCCATACCGTGCCCGGGGCGCCGCTCGCGGCTCCTGTAGCCGGACGCATTCATGACCCGCTCGGTGCATTCGTCGAGCCCGCAGGATGTTACTCGCAGCCAGTTCACGGTTCGTGTCATCGGCTTGACGAAGTTGCGCTGTTTCAGGTCGGCCGGATCGATGCCGAGGTCGTGCGCGATCTTCTCGAGGTGCAGCTCCAGGGCGAAACGCGGCTGGGGTGTGCCGTGGCCGCGCTTGGGTCCGCAAGGGGGTTTGTTGGTGAAGACGCGGCAACCCTCGAAGCGATAGGCAGGGATGTCGTAGGTCACGGTCTGAAGCGCTCCGGTGTAGAAGGTCGAGGCAACGCCATACGAGCCGTAGGCGCCGCCGTCCAGCGCAGTTCGGAAATGCATCGCGGTGATCCGGCCGTCGCGTGCCACGCCAGTTCTCACCCACATGAGCACCGGGTGACGGCCGCGGTGGGCGTAGAAAACCTCTTCGCGCGTCAGCGTGCACTTGACCGGACGGCCGGTCAGCATCGCGAGCTTGCACACGATGATCTCGTGCGCGAAGGGATCCGTCTTGCCGCCGAATCCGCCGCCGTGCGCCGCGCCGATCACTCGGATGCGGTTCATTGGGAGCTCGAGCACCTTGGACAGGGCGCGGTGTACGTAATGCACGACCTGGGTGGAGGACCACAGCGTGACGCGTCCGTCTACGTAGGTCGCAATGGCGCTGTGCTGCTCCATCGGAAGGTGCGTGTTGCCCTGGAAGAAGAAGATGTCCTCGCGCACGTGGTCCGCGCGCGCGAAACCCCCGTCGACGTCGCCGAACTCCAGCGCCACGAGCTTGTGGATGTTGTGGGGGCCGCCGTAGTCCTGGATCCTTTCGTCCTTCGGTGCGACCAGCGCCTCTTCGATCGACATGACCGGGGCGAGGACGTCGTACTCGACCACGATTGCGTCGCACGCCGCGGCGGCAATCTCCTCGTCGGTCGCGGCCACCGCGGCGATCGGATCCCCGACATAGCGAACCTTCTCGTGCTCGAGCGCGCGCTCGTCCTGGGTCACTGGAAGAATGCCGAACTTGATCGGCAGATCGGCGCCGGTGATCACCGCCTGCACGCCTGGGATGCGCCGCGCCGCGGAGGTGTCGATGGAGACGATGCGAGCGTGCGGGTGAGGGCTGCGGAGGATGCGGCAGTGCAGCGTGCGGGCGGGCAGCATGTCGTCGGCATAGATGGCGCGCCCGGTGACCTTGGTAACCGCATCAACCCTCTGAAGAGGCTTACCGACTACGGAGAACGCACCTCCCCGCTCGCCTGGAGGGTCGGCGCGCAGCGCCGCGTCGGGCGGCTCGCTCATCACATGCGCCCCGCGGCAAGCTCAATGGCCTGGAGGATCTTCCTGTAGCCGGTGCACCGGCACAGGTTTCCGGACAGCGCTTCCCTGATCTCATCGCGCGCCGGATGGGCGTTGGATTCGAGCAGCGCTTTCGCGGAGAGCAGGATGCCTGGCGTGCAGTAGCCGCACTGGGCCGCGCCCAGCTCGGCGAAGGCCTGCTGGAGCGGATGGAGCTCGGCCCCTCTTGCCATCCCCTCGACAGTCGTGATGGCGCGGCGTTCCACCTGGATGGGAAGCACAAGGCAGCTCAACTCTGGCCTGCCGTCGACCAGGACGGTGCAGGTGCCGCATTCGCCGAGCTCGCAGCCGTGCTTCGTGCCGGTCAGCTGCATGTCCTCGCGCAGCACCTCGAGGAGAGTCTTGTGAACGGGCACCAGCAGCTCAGTGCGCTCGCCGTTGACGTCCAGGGCCAGCACCACCCGCTCGACATCGCGAAGCATCTCCTGCCTCATCCGTCGTGGAGCATAGCTTTCAAGACTCGGGCGCATTCCCACAGGTCCGGAACCACGGCATGCGCCTGGCTGGAGGCGGGCTTGGGATCATCGGGGTAAACGAGGATCGTTCGCATACCGAGGGCCAGCGCCGGCTCGATGTCGTTCTCCTCGCGATTGCCGATCACGACGCAGCGCTCGGGCGGGCACTTTGCGACCCGCATCGCCATCTCGAACACCGCCGGGTGCGGCTTGAGATGGCCGGCGTCGACCGAGGTGACGATCGCGTCGACGCAATCCGCCATGCCAAGCACGCGGAAATCCTGCCAGTAGCTCTCGGCGTCACGCCAGTAAGTGTTGCTCGCGATGATGCTGCGCATCCCAAGCGCCCGGATCTCGCCCAGCAGCTCGATCGCACCCGGGAGTGGTTTCATGCGGTCCGCGACCGGCAGGGCCATCGCGCGCCTGATCCGGGCGATGCTGACGGCCTCGCTCGCCAGGCCCTGCCGTACGAGCGATGCTGCGATCAGCACTTCGGCGCCCGCGATCGCGTCTGAGGTTTCCGTGGAGATGGCTCGCGCTTCATCGCCGATGCGGCTGCTGTCGAGCAGATCGGCGACCAGCGCATCGATCGCGGCCGCCTCCAGCATCGGCATGGCGGCCGCCACGCGCTGATGCCTGCCGGCGCCGTCCGTGTTGCGAAATGGCCATGAGTTGGGCCACAGAGTGCCACCGACGTCGATCAGGGCCGCGTTCAGCGCTTTTGACACTCCCCCTATCATCCCCTCAATGCTGAGATGGCTGACCGCGGGGGAATCGCACGGCCCGCAGCTGACCGTGATCATCGACGGACTTCCGTCGGGACTCGAAATCTCCGAGGACGACCTGCGCCGCGATCTTGCGCGTCGTCAGGGAGGGCACGGGCGTGGAGGCCGTCAGAAGATCGAGACAGATGTCGCGCGCATCGTGAGCGGGGTGCGTGGTGGAGTGACGATCGGAAGCCCGGTCACCCTCGTGCTCGAAAACAAGGACCACGTGAACTGGACCGCTCAGATGACCGCCGCCAAGGAGGGCTACGAACCCAAGCCGGTCACGCGCTTGCGACCGGGCCACGCGGACCTCGCAGGCGCGTTGAAGTACGGACACACCGACATCAGGAACGTGCTCGAGCGCTCGTCCGCCCGCGAAACCGCGACTCGTGTGGCGGCAGGTGGGGTCGCCCGCAAGCTGCTGGCGCATTTCGGCATCGAGATCCTGAGCTTCACGCAATCGATCGGCAGCGTGGACATCGGCTACGACGGCGTAGACCCTGACTCGGTCACTGTCAAGGAGATCGAGGAATCGCCGGTGCGCTGTCCGGACCCCGACGCGTCCGCCCAGATGGTGACCGAGATCGATCACGTAGCTGAGCTGGGGGACACGATCGGGGGCACGTTTCGGGTCGTGGCGCGCGGCGTGCCTCCCGGCCTGGGGAGCTTCGTGCACTGGGATCGTAAGCTCGACGGTCGCATCGCCCAGGCGATCCTCTCCATCAACGCGATCAAGGCGGTCGAGTTCGGCGCCGGCTTCCAGGGCGTGGCTCGCCATGGCTCAGACTTCCACGACCAGATCGAGTACGCGGGCGGAAGGTTCCGGCATCTGACCAACCGCGCCGGGGGTCTGACCGGCGGCATGACGAACGGCGAGCCGATCGACCTGCGCGTCGCCATCAAGCCCATCTCGACGATGAAGAAACCGATGTGGTCGGTCGACCTGATCAGCAAGGAACCGGTGGAAGCGCACTACGAGCGCAGCGACGTGTGCGTGGTGCCCGCGGCGGGCGTGATCGGCGAGGCGGTGGTGGCGCTCACGCTGGCGGAGGCATTTCTCGAGAAGTTCGGAGGAGATTCGATGGCGGAGCTGGAGCGAAACCACCGCTCGTACCTGGAGTCGATCGGACAGGTATGAGAAGGAACGGGCTGGGATTCAGTGAATGACGCGCCTGGCAACGCTTGGGTTGGTTGGCTGCGACGCTGCGTCGCGGCCGAGATGAACTCGGCCGCCCAGGCCACGTAGGGCGATGTCGGGCAAGGTCATGACGATGGCGGAGGCGATCCGCCGTTTCGTCCCAGACGGCTCGACTGTCGCGCTCGGCCTCGCGCTCGAGCCGCTGATCCCGTTCGCGGCCGGGCACGAGCTGATCAGGCAGGGACCGCGAGACCTCGAGCTCGTGGGCCCGATCTCGGATGCGCTGTTCGACCAGCTCATCGGGGCAGGCTGCGTGCGTCGAGTGACGGCTGCGTGGGCCGGCAACGTCTCCGAAGGCCTCGGGCACTGCTACCGCCGCGCGTGCGAGGAACGGATTCCGCGCTCGGTGGAGGTGCGGGACCATTCCAACTTCTCGATCTCGATGGCCCTGTGGGCGGCCGCGTGGAATGTGCCGAGCCTGCCGGCGCGCACGCTGGTGGGCAGCGACATCCTGAACACCAACCCGGGGCTGAGCGCCGCCGATGGGTTGGTACATGTCGAGGCCGTGCGCCCCGACGTCGCGATCGTCCACGTCCAGCGCTGCGACGAGATGGGTCGGGCGCATGCGTGGGGCCCGATGGGCATCACCGAAGAGGCAGGGCTCGCCGCGGGCCGAGTGATCATCACGTGCGAAGTGCTCGCCGAGGCCGATGTGATCCTGAGCGACCCAAACCGAATCCTGTTCCCTGAGACGAAGGTGGTCGCGGTCGTGCACGAGCCTGGCGGCGCGCATCCCTCTCCGGTCCAGGGATTCTTCAAGAGAGACCACGCTTTCTATCGCGATTACGCGGAACAGTCGCGCTCGGTGGAGGGCTACCTGGCATGGCTGGAGCAATGGGTGATGGGGGTTGCCGACCGAGCCGCTTACTCGAGCCATGTCGGCCTCGCGGCGCTGCGCGTCACTCAGCATCGGGCGTCGGAGCCCGCGGACTACGGCTTTGAGTAATTACACGTCGCAGGAGCTGATGGTGGCGGTCGCCGCGCGCGAGATCCAGGATGGTGACCTGGTCTTCGTCGGCATGCGGCTGCCGATGCTTGCCTTTGCCGTCGCGCGCAACGCGCAAGCACCGAGCGCTCGCGGCCTGTTCGAGGTCGGGCTGATGCGCGACCAACCGGCCGATGGATTCCTGGGCACGATGGGCGACCCGCCAAACGTCGCGGGCGCATTGTGGGCGACACGGATGTCAAACGTGATGGCGCTGATGGCGCAGGGATCGGTGGACCTGGGCTTCATCGGCGGCGCGGAGGTCGACCGGTTTGGAAACCTGAACACGTCGTACATCGGCGAGCCCGCCCACCCGACCGTAAAGCTGCCCGGGAGCGGGGGAGGGGCCGACATCGCGATCCTGAGCCGGCGCTGGGTGACCTTGATGAGCCACGAGCGCCGGCGCCTGGTCGACCGCGTTTCATTCATCACGTCTCCCGGCTATGGCGACGGCAGTCCGCATTGGCGGAAACGCAACGGACTGCTGGGCGGAGGTCCGGTGGCGATCATCACGACGCTATGCGTGCTGCGATTTTCGGAGCTGGGAGGGGAGGCGTACCTGGCGTCGGTTCACCCGGGACACACTGTTGAAGGGGTGCGTTCCAAAACCGGATGGGACCTCAAGCTGAGCGACGATGTGTCCGAGACTCCGGCGCCAACCGAATCCGAGCTGAGCGCGATCCGGCGTTTCGACCCGGACGGTTTCTGGACGAGGTCCGCTCGAGCGGCCCACCGATAATCCGGCCCGCGCGCTCGCCCCATCATCACCGCCCGGGCGGTAGGAGAACTCGCTGGCTCAAAACCGGACGCGGACTCTGTTCGCGACTGAGATCTGCTTCCACTTCTTTCGCTCCTCGAGCCTGATGCGTGCGTCGGTCTTGGCCGCCACCGCCCGCAGCTCGCGCTGGAGCTTGCGGTAGCTCCGGAACCGCCCGGCGTCCAGCGTGCCGGCCTCCAGCGCCGCCTTGACCGCGCAACCCGGCTCGGTGGCGTGCGCGCAATCGGCGAACCGGCATGTCAGCGCGAGCTCTTCGATGTCTTCGAAGACGTTCACCAGCGCAACATCGCCCTCCCACAGCTGCGCCTCGCGCAGGCCGGGCGTGTCGATGATCATCCCGCCCCGCGGGAGTTGAACCAGCTGCCGGTGGCTCGTCATGTGGCGCCCTTCACCCGAGCGGTGAACCAGTCGCGTGCGCATGAGCTCGCTGCCGACCATCCGGTTGATCAAGGTCGATTTGCCGGCCCCTGACGGACCAAGCAGCACTCCCGTGCGCGCCGGCTGCAGCTCACGCACGATCTCGTCGAGGCCGTCGCCCGTGACAGCGCTCGTGACGACGACAGGAGTTCCCATTGCGGCCATCTCCAGCTCAGCGCGCAATTCCTCGAGCGACTCAGCGATGTCCGCCTTGGTCAGCAGCACGACCGGCACAGCGCCACTCTGCCAAGCGATGGTGAGGTAGCGCTCGATGCGCCGCGCATTGACGTCAGTCGCCGCGGCCACGACGAAGGCCACGTCCACGTTGGCGGCCAGGACCTGCTCGCGGGTAGCCACCCCCGGGGCCTTACGGGCAAACTCGGTTCGCCGCTCAACAACGCCGAGGATCGCGCCGACCGGCTCACGCTTGAGCACGGAAACCCAATCGCCCACCGCCGGCATGGTCGCCCCGTCGTAGCGCAGATGCTTTCCCGGGGCGGCGCGACTCGAATCGACCCCATCGTGCAAGAGGCATTCCGCACCGTAGTCCGCGATGACGCGTGCAGGCACGCCTCCTTCGGAAGCGAAGCGTTTGAACTTCTCGTCGAAATAGGAATCCCAGCCCAGCGTCGCGAGCTGAGATGTGAAGTAAATGGACAACGCGAACTCTCCTCCGGGTGAAGAAACGGGTGGGCGCTATCGGTCCGCCCGGCGGAGGGTGGGCTCCTGGTTAGGAGCGCGCTCCGGAGGCGGCCGACGGCCGGCAAACGGTCAATTCAAGCCCAGTCATTCGAACGCCACCTCCTTCCCTTGATTCGTGGGCCGCAGCCTACCACGACTCACCGGCTCTTGAACTCCGGCTTGCGCTTTTGCTGGAACGCCTGGATGCCCTCGTCCGCATCTTCAGTCACGAACACGCGCCCGATCGCTTCACGTTCGATGGCCAGCCCCATGTCCAGCGGGCCACCGTACCCCTGCGTGATCGCGAGCTTCGCGTGGCCGATCGCGACACCCGGGCCGGCAGCCAGCTTGGCCGCATACTCGAGCGCGCCCGCACGGCACGCGGCAGCGTCCGGAAACAGCCTGTCCACGATCCCCACTTCCTTGGCCGCGGCCGGGTTGAGCGTGGTCGCGTTGGCGATCAGGTCGAGGCCCTTCGCGAGCCCGACCAGGCGCGGCAGCCTCTGCGTTCCGCCCGACCCCGGGAACAGCCCGAGATTCACCTCGGGAAGGCCGATCTGATACGTGCCCTCGGAGGCGAACCGCAGGTCGCAGGCGAGCGCGAGCTCGAGGCCGCCGCCTAGGCAGTGCCCCGCGATCGCTGCGATGAACACGAGCGGCGTGTTCTCCATCTTTCGAAACGCCTCGTGCGCGAGCAGTGCAAGCATGAACCGCGAGCGGGGGCTCCCGCCGGCGAACACCGCAACGTCGGCGCCCGCGGAGAAGAACCTCTCAGACGCGCTGGTCACGACGATGGCCGACTTGATGCTCAGGTCGACGCGCGCATCGTCGATCGCGCTCGCGAATTCCCTCAGGAAGGCGTAGTCGTAACTGTTGGCAGGCGGCTTGTCGAGGACGATGATTCCAACGCCGCCTTCCTTCTCGAGCCTGATCGACATGCCATGGCCCTCCAAACCCCCGAAACCGCTGACGCCGATAATTGAAGCACTGACGAAATCCAAACAAGAGGGGTGCCCCACGAATGGCAACGATGATCATCGAAGGCGACAGGACCAAGGCCGCGTCCGGCAAGACGTACGAAGTCCGCAACCCGGCCACGGGCGAGGTCGTGGACGAGGTCCCGGCCGGCGGTCCCGCCGATGTCGACAAGGCCGCGCACGCAGCGCACAAGGCATTCCAGACCTGGTCCAGGCTTCCCGCCGACCGGCGCCGCGAGATCCTGCACAAGGCGGCGCAGCACATGCTCACGAAGGTCGAGGAGATCGCGGTGATCCTGACCAAGGAACAGGGCAAGACGCTCCTCGAGTCGCGGCTCGAAGCCAAGCGGTTCGGCGAGAACATCGCCTGGTTCGCCGACCTGGCGGACAAGGTCCACGGCCAGCATGTGAAGTTGCCCGACACGACCACATATGGGCTGGTCGTGCGCAAGGCCATCGGGGTGTGCGGCGCGATCGTGCCCTGGAACTTTCCGCTGACACTCGCCGCCAACAAGGTCGCTCCGGCGATCGCGGCGGGGAACACAGTCGTGCTCAAGCCCGCCAGCACCACACCGCTGGCGACCCTGGCCTGCATCGAGGCGCTCATCGAGGGCGGCCTTCCCGAGGGCGTCGTCAACGTCGTGCTCGGCCGGGCGACAGGAGAAGCCATCGTCGAGCACCCGCTGATCCGCAAGATCGCGCTCACGGGATCGACCCCCACCGGCAAGCGGGTGATGGCCAAGGCTGCCGAGCACCTGAAGAAGGTCACGCTCGAGCTGGGAGGCAGCGACCCGTGCATCGTGCTCGACGACGCCGACCTCGAGGGCGCGGCGCGCGCGATCTCGGTCGGTCGCTTCTTCAACTGCGGCCAGCAGTGCCTTTCGACAAAGCGTCTCTTCGTCCAGGAAGGCGTTTACGACGCGCTGATGGAAAAGCTCGTCGCCCGTGCCGCCAAGCTGAAGCCGGGTAACGGGCTCGACAAGGACAGCCGCATGGGCCCGATGCACACCGAGACGCAGCGTGCGGAGGTCGAGGCTCAGATCAAGGACGCCGTCGATCGCGGCGCCAGGGTCGTTTACGGCGGAGGACGCCCCATGGGCGGTGACTACGACAGGGGATGGTTCATCGAGCCGACGATCCTCGAGAACGTCCCGGACGGCACCCGCATGTGGATCGAGGAGGTCTTCGGTCCCGCCCTGCCGGTCCGCAAGATCAAGGATCTCGACGAGGGCATCCGGCTCGGCAACGACACCCAGTTCGGGCTCGGCTCGTCGATCTGGACGGGCAGCATGGCGTCCGCGCACCGTGCGGTGCAGGAGCTGGAGGCCGGTTACACGTGGGTCAACGCGCTGGTCATCGCCCACGACGAGCTGCCCTTCGGCGGAACCAAGCAATCGGGCTTCGGCAAGGAGCATGGAGTGGAAGCTTTCCTGCAGTACACGGAAGAAAAATCGGTGGTGTACGGCGGAGTCGGGTAACCCGCCCGGGTAATCACAGGCCGTGAGGGTTGCAGTCGGCGTGATCGGTGGGTTGATCGTGCTCGCCGGAGCTGTCTTCGCGGGCCAGGGCCTCGGCTACATTCCGGGAAGCATCATGACGAACGATCCGAAATGGTTCTGGATCGGCAGCGCCATGGTCGTGGCCGGCTTGGCGCTGGGCGCCGCGGTATTCCTGGGCCGGCCGAGAAAGCAGGCTTAAACCGTACCTCTTCCACGACCCTCTCCCGCTGTGCGGCAAAGGGGAAACGTCAGGCCGTGCGTCCGTTGAGGCGGTCCCACTGACCCTGGCACTCGACGCACCGGGTGGCGGCCGGCTGGTACTTCAGCCGCTCTGCCGGGATGTGCCGGCTGCAGCCTTCGCAGATGCCGTAAGCGCCCTCTCGTAGGCGCTCCAGCGCACGCTCCACCTGCTCGCGATTCTGGTCCAGCAGATGAACCAGGATGTCGGTCGTCTGGCGGTCCGACAGGGCCTGGGCCAGGTCGGTGTCCTCGGGGATGCCCGTGATCACGCCGCCCGTGACGTCGTTCAGCGGCCGGTGGAGCCCTGCCTCCTCGCCGCACTGGGCGGCCAGGAGCTCGAGCTGCCGACGATCGGCCTCCAACCTCTCCTCCGGAGCATTGTCGGGTCGCTTACGAACTGCCATGACAAACCCCCCTCCAAACTGACTTCCGGTCAGGCGACGTTTGGATTCGTCAGACACAACGCACGCACCGGTACGCGTACCCGGTCGCGCACAATATGTCGCCTGATGCCGCCCCCGCTGCCATCCCCCGTCAAAACGTTTGCCGCCGCGGCCCTGGCCCTTGTACTCGCTGGTTGCCAGCCGGGACCGACCTCGCGACCGGTGCCGAGCGTAGCGCAGATCGGGAGCAATCTCAAGTGCGCAAGCGGGGACCATGGTTTTGAGGACCCCCAGGCCGGTTGGGGGTTCTGCTACCCAAGTGGTTGGAGATACCAGGAGAGATCGCAGGCGAGTACGAGTCCGCCTGGGCTGGACCTCGCATTCGACATCACCTTCGCTCCGGACGTCCGGGTGCCGTGCCCTAGTCCGACCTCCCCATCTGCGGCATCACCCCTTGCTCCTTCCAGCCCCTGTTCAGGTGATTTCGCATTCATGATCATCTCAACTTACGAGCGCGGCAGTTCGGCGGACCTGGGGGGCTGGGTATCTGTCAACCTCAAGGCTCCCTCAAGCCTGGAGCCGATCAATTGGGGCAACGCCGTGGAGGCAGCACGGCTGCCCGATGGACGGCGGATCGCACTCACGCCGCATCACGTTGTAATCATGGAATTGCACTCGGGCTTACTTGATCTTGAAAATGCCATGGCGGCCAGGCTCGATAGTTGGAGCTTCACGTACTGAGGCCGCTGGCAAACATAAGGCCCGCACGCTGGATACATTCGCGAACCGGATTTTCACACTAACACTTGACAATGACTTTACGCGCCCGATAATAGATACGGGCCCCGGCACCTCAGTCCATTCTTGAAAACTAGGCGGGCAATGCCGAGGTGTATAGGGATGGGCCTGCTGCTGTCCGCCGGTTAACTCGGTTCATCGCTTTAGATGTTCGCAGGCCAGCGGATGCGCCCGTCACGGCCAGCGGATAACAAGCGTCCCAACAAATGCGGTCACGGTCTTGCATACATGCCCGCCATTCGCTCCGTGATTTGTGTTTCGTCGACAAACGGTCTAGGGGAACTTCATCTAGGCCGGGCGCTTGAACAGGGACTGGTACTTGATTGCCAGCCCCATGTCCCCTTTGATCTTGAGCTTGCCCTGCATGAAGGCGGCCGTGCCGTCCAGCTTCCCGGTCGCGATCTTCACCCAGTCCCCGGCGTCCGCGAGCATCGTGAGGTTGGCGGGCTCGGGCGCGTCGCCCTTGCCGGTCTCGGCAGCCCCGTCGTGGATCTTCATCCACCACCTGCCGCCGCCGTCACCAGACAGGTCGAACTGGATGGTCGCCTTGGTGCTGCCGGCCTTCTCCGGGATGAGGTACTTCGGAAGCGCCTCGATGATCTCTTCTGGTGACAACTGGACTTCAGACATTCCCTTCTCCTGGACTGTACCCGCCGCGATCGATCTCATGTTAACGAGCGTGGGGGAGGACGTAAGTCCTCCCCCGTGGGGTGACGGCCGGGATAAACCCGGCCTAGAGCTCCACCTCGTTCAACTCGCGACAATGCTGAGGTGCTGACCGAGCATGGCCTGACCGAAGTCGCCGAAGGAGTCTTCGAGCTGAGGCTTCCGATCCCGTTCGAGGACGGGCTGGTCAACGTCTTTCTCTTTACCGACGCCGGCGAAGCCGACCTGCTCGATTGCGGCATGAATTCCGAGGCATCGGTCGCGATCATCAAGGCGGCGATCGGCCGGCTCGGAGCCAAGAAGTTGCGCAAGCTCGTCGTCACGCATATCCATCCCGACCACTACGGCGCGGCCGGCAGCCTGGCTGGCGAAGGCATGGCAGACCTCTACATCCACCGCCTCGAGGTACCCCTGGTCAACCCGCGGTACGTCGAGCTCGAACAGCTCGTCAAGGAGGTCCGGACGTACCTCCTGGTCAACGGCGTGCCGGCGGACGACGCAGAGGTGCTGAGCAACTCGCAGCGGGCTCTCAGCCAGGTCGTGAAGACCGCGGAGGCGTCGGTGCAGCTGGATGGGGCGGAGCTGCTCGAGATGGGGCGGCGGCGCCTGCGCGTCGAGTGGACGCCCGGACACTCACCAGGCCACATCTGCCTCTACGACCGCAAGGACAGGCTGCTCTTCGCGGGCGACCATATGCTGCCCGACCTCTCGCCGAACATCGGGCTGCACCCTCAGAGCACGCCGGACCCGCTTCATGAATATCTCGACGGGCTGCGCCGGCTCGCCGCCTACGAACCGGAGCTCATCCTGCCGTCCCACGGCCGGCCGTTCACCGACGCACCCGCCCGCGTCAAGGTCCTGGAGGCCCACCACAAGAGGCGTCTCGAGCAGATCGTGGCGATCGTCGGCCGCAAGAAGGAGACTGGATGGGAGGTCGCCCTGGAGCTGTGGGGCCCGCGCGAGAATCCTTACGAGAAGAGGCTTGCGCTCCAGGAGGCTCTTGCGCACCTGCAGGCGCTCGCGGTGGACGGCCGTGTGACCAAGTCGGTCACGCCCGACTCTGTGCGCTGGACGCCCGCTTGATTCCAAGCGGCAGCAGCTCCGCCGGGTAGCAGCCGACACCCACCACACCGGGTCCGGCGTGAGCTCCGACGACTGGCCCCAGGGGCTGGATCATCAGCGTCTCGGCGATCGAATCCAGCTCGCGGCCGATCCGCTGAGCGTCCGCCTCCGCGTCGGCGTGGCCCACTATCACGCAAACACCGTGGCCTCGATCGACCTCGCGTGCAAGCTCGATGACTCGGTTCAAGGCTCGCTCGAACGTGCGCACGCGCTCGAGAGGCGTGACCAGCCCGTCGCGGATGCAGAGCACCGGCTTCACCTGCAGCACCGACCCGACCAGCGCGCTTGCCCTTCCGATCCGTCCCCCGCGCCGCAGGAATTCGAGCGTGGCGACAGAGAAGTAGGTCTGAATGCTCGATCGCATCTCGAGAACCGTGGCCTCGATCGTCGCGGCGTCTTTTCCGCTCGCCGCAAGCGACGAAGCCGCGAGCGTGATCAGCCCGAGTGACATCGAGACCAGCTCCGAATCGATCACGCGCACGCGGTTGGCGTTCGTCATCGCGGCCGCCTGCCGCGCCGATTCGTAGGTGCCGCTCAGCTTCTGCGAGATGTGGATGGATACAACCGAATCGTGGTCGGCGAGCAGGGACTTGTAGACGCCGGCGAAGCGTCCTGGCGAAGGTTGCGATGTGGTCGGATGCGTCGTCACTGAATGCAGCCGGCGGTAGAACTCGTCGGGCCGGATGTCGACTCCGTCGAGAAGAGAGTGCCCGTCGAAGTTGAGCGTCAGTGGCACCACCGTGATCGCGCGCATCGCGGCGAGCTCCGGCGGAAGGTCGGCGGTGGAATCAGTGACGATCGCGATGCGCTGGTTGCTCACCCGTCGACCGGGTCTATGTCAACCGGGTCGGTGCGGCGCCGGTTCTTCCGGCCGCGAAAGAAGCGCAGCTCGATCGGCCTCAGCGCCACGAGCATCACCAGCACGATGAACGTCGCGAAAACGGCGAGCAGGAAGTAACCGAACCCGACCGCCATTCCCACAGAGGCCGCGACCCAGATCATCGCGGCCGTGGTCAGCCCGTGGACGTTTTCGCCCTGGCGCAAGATTGCGCCCGCGCCGAGGAACCCGACACCGGTGACGACCTGCGCGGCGATGCGCGTGGGGTCGACACCAGTCGTGAAGGCGGGCAGCAGGCCCAGCCCCGTGAACATGCAGGCCCCGACCGCGATCAGCGACATGGTTTTGAGCCCGGCCGGGTGGCCCCGATACTCTCTCTCGACCCCGAGGGCCATGCCCAGGAGGAGCGCGATGAGGAGGCGAAGTCCTAGCTCGGCTTCGCCTCCTGAATTTTGCAGCGGTCAGCCCCTGCCGGGACGGCCCCCGGGCTTGTCCTGCGCCCCGGGCTCGTCCTTCGTGCCCGGCTCGTCAGGCAGCTCCGGCAGGTCGAGACTGTTCACGAAGTCTCGGAACACAGCGAGGCGTTCCTCGTCGACAGGGGTCTCTGCCTTCTCCTTCTCGCCGGCCTCCTCGTCGGCGTCCGGGATGATGCCGGCGGATTCCATGACCTCCTCGGCGACGAAAATCGGGCACTCGACCCGGACCGCCAGGGCGATCGCGTCGGATGGTCGCGCGTCAAAGTCCAGGTCGCGTCCGTTCTGCTTGACATACAGCCGCGCGTAGAACACCTGGTCCGCGAGCCGGGTGACCACGATGCGCTTCACGCTGATCCCGAGGTCGCCGAAAGCGGCCGCCATCAGGTCGTGGGTGAGGGGCCGGCCCAGCGGGTTGCCCGAGATCTTGGTGGCGATCGCCTGCGCCTCGGAGGTGCCGATCCAGATCGGCAGGTACCGGTCGGCCTCCTTCTCTTTCAGGATCACCAGGTGCTGGGCGGTCGGCATGTGTATCCGAATGCTGTCGACGGAGACCTCGATGAGGTTTTTCATCCTCGGCCCCACTATACCTTTCGGACCTTGGAACCCCCGAAATTTGATCCTCGCAGGGTGCTCGTAACATTTGAACGTGGCGAAGGGGAAACGGGGGAGGGTGGTCTTGATCGACGCCCACAGTCTCATTTACCGGGCGTTTTTCGCCCTGCCTCCCATGAGCACGTCCGACGGCCAGGTGACGAACGCGGTCTACGGCTTCACGTCGATGCTGGCGATCGTCCTGGCGTCTCGACCCGAGTTCGCCATCGGGGCCTTCGACGTGGGTGCGCCGACATTTCGTTCCAAGGAGTACAAGGAATACAAGGCGGGCCGGCGCGCGATGCCCGACGACCTGCGCCCGCAGATCGAAAAGGTGCGCGAGCTGCTGCGATCGTTCTCGATCCCGATCTACGGCATCGAAGGTTTCGAGGCGGACGACGTGATCGGCACGCTGTCGCGGATCGCTGAGGAGCGGGGACACACGGTCACCATCGTGTCTGGCGACCTCGACTGCCTTCAGCTCGTGTCGGAGTCGGTCGAGGCGCTCGTACCTCGGCGGGGCATCACCGACACCTTCCTCTACGGACCGGACCAGGTTCGCCAGCGCTACGGATTCGAGCCGGCGCAGCTGATCGACTTCAAGGCGCTGCGTGGCGACACGTCGGACAACATTCCTGGCGTTCCCGGTGTGGGCGACAAGACCGCGGCCAAGCTGGTGCAGGACTTCGGCACCATCGAGGCGCTCCTCGAGCGAGTCGACGAGCTTCCGGATGGACGCCTGAAAACTTCGCTGAAGGCGAACGAGGAGCAGGTGCGCCTCGGGAAGCGCATGGTGACGATCGTGCGCGACGTCCCCATCGAGCTCGACCTCGAACGCGCGCGCTGGACGCGTTATGACTACGAGGAGGTCCGGCTCGTCTTCGATCGGATGGAGTTCAGGCAGCTCCTCAGCCGCTTCCCACCGCCCGACCAGGTGCCGGTCCAGCCGAGCCTCGCCCTCGAACCCGCGCCCGAACCCGCGGGCCTGAGGGTGGTCGATGACCCGGCCGAGGCCGCGAGCTTGCTCAATGAATCCGCCGACGTCGCGGTCTACGCGTTCAACGATGGCGCCGGCCGCGCCGCGCGCATCTGCGGCCTCGGGGTGTCGACCGGCCGTCACACCTTCTATGCCGTGACGCCTGAAGCGATGGATGCGGTCGCGAGCACGCTCTCGGGCCGGCCCATCTCGGGACATGACGCCAAGGAGACTGAGCTTGCGCTGAGGTCGCTTGGTGGCGGGAAGCGCGAGTGGGCGTTCAGCACGTTTCTCGCGGCCTACCTTCTCGGCGCGGGCTCGCGTGACCCTCGCCTCGAGGACCTGGCGCGAGAGTTCCTCGACGTCACGCTCGTGAGCACGGAGCAACTCCTGGGCACCGGGCGCGCGGCGCGCAAGCCGGGAGACGTTGCTCGCGGCGAGGCGGCGGAGTTCGCGGCGAGGCGCGCCGAAGCAATCCTCAACCTGCGACCTCGGCTGGAAGCCGAGATGACGAACCTGGGCGTCGACTACCTCTTTCACGAGATCGAGCTGCCGCTTGCGGGAGTGCTTGCCGACATGGAGTCGGAGGGCGTCGCGATCGATGTGCCCTACCTCAAGGACATGCAGGAAGAGCTGGGTGCGCAGCTGGCCGCGATCGAGTCGGAGGTCGAGCAGGTCGCGGGTCAGAAGTTCAACCTGGGGGCGCCGCAGCAGCTGGCGAAGGTGCTGTTCGAAGATCTGCGGCTGCCGGTCGGCAAGCGGACGAAGACGGGCTACTCGACCGATGCGGACACTCTCGAGGCGCTGCGCGACAAGCATCCCATCGTCGGCTTGATCCTCGAACACCGACAGCTGTCGAAGCTCAAGTCGACCTACGTGGACTCGCTGCCGCAACTGGTCGATCCGCTGAGCGGACGTGTCCACACGTCGTTCGGACAGGCAAGCACCGCGACCGGGCGGCTCTCATCGTCCAACCCGAACCTGATGAACATCCCCATCAGGACCGAGCTCGGGCAGCGCATCCGCCGCGCATTCAAGGCAGCACGGCCCAGTCACGTGATGGTGTCAGCGGATTATTCGCAGATCGAGCTGCGTATCGCGGCGCACCTCAGCGGCGATCCGAAGCTGCTCGGCGCGTTCGCCGCCGGGCAGGACATCCACACGGCGACCGCGGCGGCCGTGTTTGGAATCCCGATCGAGTCGGTCGATGCGAACCAGCGCAGGCTCGCCAAGGTGGCGAACTTCGGCTCCATCTACGGCCAGGGCGAGTACGGCCTCTCGCAGCAGCTTGGCATCACCGGTGACGTGGCCAGAGAGTTCCTTGCGCAGTACTGGTCGACCTATGCGCGCTTGAAGGAATACCTCGACGGAGTTCGGAAGAAAGCGCGCGAGGAGGGTTTCGTCGTCAGCGAGACGGGCCGGCGCCGCGCGATCCCGGACCTGCGGTCACCGAACTTTCAGCTGCGCAGCGCGGCCGAGAGGATGGCCATCAACTTCCCGATGCAGTCGCTCGCCGCCGACATCATCAAGATCGCCATGGTGCGCCTGCAGCGCGAGATCGAGTCGGACCACATCGAAGGACGCATGCTGCTGCAGGTGCACGACGAGCTGCTGTTCGAGGTACCCGAGTCGGAGGTCGATCAGTTTGCGGAAAAGGTGCCGCGCATCATGACTGGCGCCTATGAGCTCGAGACTGGGATCGAGGTCGAGACCAAGGTCGGACACAACTGGGCGGACATGAAGAAGCTCGCGGTGGTGCTTGCCTGAGCTTCCAGAAGTCGAAACCATCGTCGCGGACCTGAGGCCGCACTTGACCGGGCGCACCATCGTTCGCTGCGAGCTGCCTTTTCCAACCATCGTCCGGCATCCCGAGCCGGAGATATTCGTCGACGTGGTCGCCGGCATGCGGATCAACGGAATGAGGCGACGCGGGAAATTCATCCTCACGGACCTCGACAACGCACTTGTCCTCGTGGTCCATCTTGGGATGACGGGACAGCTGCGCCTGGTCGATCCCACGACCCCGATGGAGAAGCACACGCACGCCGTTTTTACGCTCGAGGATGGCCGGCAGCTGCGTTATCGCGACCCGAGACGGTTCGGACGCGTGCTGCTGGGCACAGAGGAATCCCTCCTGGCTTCGAAGAAGATGCCGAGGCTTGGTCCGGAACCGATCGATCCCGGTTTCGCGTCCGAAGAGCTGTATCGAAGCTTGCACAAGCGCCGCACCTCCCTGAAGGCGGTGCTGCTCGACCAGGGCGCGATCGCCGGAGTCGGCAACATCTACGCGGACGAGTCCATGCACCGCGCCAGGCTGCGCCCGGACCGTCTGGCCGCAGGCCTGAGTCGCAAGTCGGCGCAACGCTTGCACGAGTCGCTGCGCGATTCCCTTCTGATGGCGATCGAGAACCGGGGCAGCTCGGTCGACACGTATCGGGACGCATGGGGCGAGATCGGCGGCCAGCAGGAAAAGCTGCTCGTCTACGGTCGCGCCGGCGAACCGTGCTTCACGTGCGGCCGTCCCCTCAAGCTGATTCGCCTCGCCGGCCGGAGCACAGTGTTCTGCACGAAGTGCCAGCATTAGAGGCGCGGGCAGAGCTCCGCCCGTGCCTCTAGAACGCCTCTTTCCAAGGCTCTTCGCGATCGTCGCCCTATCGGTCGCGTTCGTCGCGATGACTATCGCGATCACCGCGGGCATGTTGGCCACGCTCGACCGCGAGGTCGCGGAGTCGATGCGCAGCATCTGGCAGGAATCTCTGCAGGGGCTGTGTCAACTGATCGCCGAGCTGGGTGGCCTGGAGCTGACCTCGATTCTCATGCTCGCCCTCTTCATCTATCTCTGGCGTGGCGGCTTTGGGGCGGACGCGCTGGTCGTGATTGCGTTTGCCGGCGCGGTTGGGCTCGAGCTTATCTACAAGAACCTGTTCTCTCATCCCGGGCCGCCTCGCTCGCTCGCTCACCTGGACGGACCGAGCTTGACCGAGCTCGTCCCCGGCACTGGGCTTGGCAACAGCTTTCCGAGCGGCCACGTCCTGCGCGCTGTGATCGCGTACGGCCTGCTGGCCTTCGTCATCCGCCGCCTGTCACCATCGCGCGCCGTTCGCCTGATGGCGCTTCCGGTCGCGATTGTGATCATCGTCGCGGTGGCGTTCGACCGTCTGTATCTCATCGTTCACTGGGAGTCGGATGTGATCGGCGGCCTGCTCCTGGGCGGCCTAGCCCTGGTGGCGGCGACCGTCTGGTTGGATCGTCCTGGAAAGGCCGACAATTAGGGCGTGGGGGACCGCCCGGTCTTGATCATGGTCACGACCGGTGGACGCAACGACGCCGAGCGCCTGGGCGAGGCCCTGGTGGTCGAGCATCTTGCCGGGTGCTGCTCGGTGATCCCGACCGTCCACTCCGTCTACTACTGGGAAGGCCGGCTGAAGCGCGAGCACGAGGCGCTGCTGCTCGTGAAGACTCTTGAATCAAAGGCGGCCGCGGTTCAGGAATATGTCCGAACTCACCACGAATACGAGCTTCCGGAGGTCCTGCAGATCGGTGTCGAGGGGGGATCGCCTGACTACCTGAGCTGGCTGGCGGACCAAGTAACGCAACCAGCCGGCTGAGCGTTAAGTCAACACTTAGACTCATGGATGGGGTGGCAACGGCAGTCGACGTTCCCGGCGATACCAGCGGCACCAGGAAGCGCCGCCGTCGCCGAGCGCGCGCGGAGGGCGCGGCCGTTCAGGAGCAGACCCCGGCCAATGGCCACGGGAACGGAACCGGAAGCGTCGTCGAAACAGTCTCGCCGCCGGCGCAGGCCGAGGCAGACGTCGTGGCCGTGGTGGTGCCCGAGGTGGAGCCCCCGGTGAACCAGCCGGTCCTCGTGGAGGCGCCGGTGATCGAGCCGGATGACTTCAAGGACCTTCTCGGCCAGGCGGTGGGTCTCCGCCTCGACTCGGTCTCGCGCGAGTTCGGCGGCAGCGACGAGATGCATGTGAGCGCGCTCCAGAACGTATCGCTCGAGATCGGGCCGTGCGAGTTTGTCTCGGTGGTCGGTCCGTCCGGGTGCGGGAAAACGACCTTGCTCTCGCTGATGGGCGGACTTGACCGGCCGACGAGCGGGCACGTCTATGGCGCCGGACTTCCCCTGGGTGAGCTCTCCGAGCAGGACCTGGCGGACTACCGGCTCCAGCGAGTGAGCACGATCTTCCAGACCTTCAACCTGATCCCGTCGATGACGGTCGAAGACAACGTCGCGCTGCCCCTGACGCTGGCCGGGTTGGAGCTCGAGGAGCGGCTCAGGCGGGCCCGCCACCTGCTCGCGCTGGTCGGCCTCGAACATCGTGCCCGTTCGCGCGCCCGGCTTCTATCAGGTGGCGAGCAGCAGAAGGTGGCGGTGGCTCGGGCGCTTGCCAACCGTCCAGGCCTCATTCTCGCCGACGAGCCGACCGGCAGCCTCGACTCGGCCGCCGGAGAAGGGGTGCTCAACCTGCTCGAGGATCTCAATCGCCGCGGCGCGACGGTCGTGCTGGTCACGCACGACCCGGAGGTGGCTCGGCGGGCACACCGCGTGGTGCGGATGATCGACGGTCGTGCGGTCGAGCTCGACGCGGGCCATCCCACCGTGCGCAAGCAGGAGCCGCTCGACCCGGCGCCCCGAATGAACTGGCGGGACACGCTGAGGGTGGGCCTGGGCAGCGCGGTGCGACGGCCGCTGCGAGCCACGCTCACCACGACCGGAGTCGCGATCGGTATCGCCGCCATGAGCCTCATAGTCGCGCTGGCGGGCGGCCTCCAGGGCGCGCTCAACGCCCCCGCTCTCGCGACGAGCCAGGTGCACCAGGTCGAGGTCTACCCGCCCTCGGACGCGGGCACCAGCGCATTTGACGCGGGCACCCTGGCGACGCTCGCCGCGCAGCCTCACGTCAGCGCAGCCTGGGGGCAGCTTTCGATGAGTGGAGCTTTTTCCACCGGCAACAAGGTGGGAGCGGCCGCCGCGCGGCCGCCCGCGCTGTCTGGCGCCCTGGTGTCCCTGGCGCCGGTCCGGTCGTCAAGCGTGATGCCGGTCCTGAGCGCCGGCCGCCTGCCCAACTCCGATGCGGCTTCCGAGGTGCTGCTGACCGACAGCGAGGCAAGCGCCCTGGGATTCCTGTCTCCGCGCGCCGCGATCGGCACCCAGGTCGTCTACACCGCCGCCTCTGGCGCCCTGATCGTCCCCGGCGTGACTCGCAATCCCGTCAAGAACCCTCTCGACCTGAAGCTGCTCGTCGTCGGCATCGTCTCCGGCAACGCGATGCCGGCGGGGGCGCCGGGCGGGATGGCGCCCTACGCGACCGAGCGCGATTACTGGGCGCAGCTCGCGCGGGCCAACGGGTGGAGGGGCGGCGAGTATTCGACCATCACGCTCCTCGCCGATTCGGGCGTGGCGGTGGACCCTCTGCGGCAGCGGGTGGAGGCGCTCGGGTTCCAGGCCCAGACGTTCGGCGACCAGTTCCGCAGCTTTGAAGACTTGCTCGGAAAGATGCGCATGGCGCTGCTTGGGCTCGCGCTGGTCGCCCTTCTCCTCGCCTGTCTCGGCATCGCCAACACGATGTACACGGCGGTCCTCGAGCGCACCAAGGAGATCGGGGTGCTCAAGGCCCTCGGCGCGCGCAGGCGCGACGTGCTGCTGATATTCGTCGCCGAAGCCGCCTTCATCGGGCTCGCGGGCGGTCTGGTCGGGGTCCTCATCGCGATCGGGCTTGGAAGGCTCGGCAACGCAGCCGTCGACCGGCTCACGCAGTCGGTCTCCGGCGCAGGCTTCGACGTGTTCCGCACCGATTTCGCGGTTGTGGCTGTGGCGGTCGTCGTGGCTGTGGTCCTGAGCACGGTGAGCGGTCTGCTCCCGGCGCTTCGGGCGGCCGTCCAGGACCCGGCGCGAGCCCTTCGCCACGAGTAGGTGAGGGCCTCAGCCTACCCCCTGGTTGACGCCGAGATCGCGGCGTCGCTCGTGCTCGAGCGCACACCTCTGCTCGGTGACGAACGGGTGCCCCTCATCGACTGCGCCGGGCGCGTTCTGGCCCAGGACATCATCGCCTCGGCTCCCCTGCCGGCGCTTCCCTCCAGCGCGGTCGACGGGTACGCGGTCAGGGCTTCGGACGCCGGAAAGCGGCTGCGCGTGGTCGGTGAGTCGGCCGCCGGCCGGCCATTCGAGCGCTCGCTCGAGCCCGGCACGGCGATCCGAATCCTGACAGGCGGAGTCTTGCCCGGCGGCGCTGATTGCGTCGTGATGATGGAGGACGTCGACCTGAGCGGCGACGCCCTCACCGTTCCCGGCGGTCTCGACCCAGGTCAGAACTTTCACGCGCCCGGCGCCGACCTGCGAGCCGGAGAGCGTGTGCTCCTGGCGGGCATGCAGCTCGGCGCGGCGGAGATCGGCCTCGCCGCGGCCCTGGGGCTTGGCGACCTGCCGGTAGGATGCATTCCGCGCGTGGCGCTGCTCTCCACGGGGGACGAGCTCGTGGAGGTGGGGAAGACGCCTGCGCGCGGGCAGATCCCCGATTCCAACCGCTGGGCCCTGCTCGCCGCGCTGCGCGAGGCCGGCGCCGAGGTGCGATTGCTCGGCATCGGGCCGGATGAGCCAGAGGCGCTGCGGCGGCTGGTCGTGGACGCACTTGCCGGAGCGGATGTTTTGGTGACCTCGGGTGGTGTGTCGGTCGGCACCCACGACCTGATCAAGCCGCTGCTCGAATCCATCGGAGAGGTGCACGTGGGACGGGTCAAGCTGAAACCGGGAAAGCCCTTCACGTTCGCGACGCTGCCCGGCGGCAGAGTTGCGTTCGGCCTGCCGGGATTCCCGGTGTCGTCCCTTGTGACGTTTGAGGTCTTCGTGCGGCCGGCGCTGCGCAAGATGCAGGGCCACGCGGAGCTCCAGCGCCCGACACTGCCGGTCCGAATGGGCTACGCCGCGCGCGCGACCGCCGATCGAACCGAGTATCAGCGGGTCACGCTGCGACGCGAGGGCAGGGATCTTGTCGCGGCCTCGACCGGCTCGCAATCGTCCTCCCGGCTGATGTCCCTGGCGGGAGCGCACGCGCTGGTGCGCATCCCACCTGGGGATCAGGGCATCAACGAAGGGACCACCGTCGAGGCGATCATTCTCTCGTTGCCTTAGCCTTTCGAACGTCCGTTCGCTTTAGAATTAGATGTCTCCGATGCCCTCCAGCTTTCGTGTCGACGCACCCTTCAAGCCGGCCGGTGACCAGCCTCAAGCGATTGAGCAGCTGGTCGAAGGCGTGCGCTCGGGGTTGAACCAGCAGGTGCTGGCCGGGGTTACAGGCAGTGGCAAGACCAACGTCATGGCGTGGGCGGTCGAGAAGCTGCAGCGGCCGGTCCTGGTGCTCAGCCCAAACAAGACGCTCGCGGCCCAGCTGTGCGCGGAGTTCCGGCGCCTGCTGCCCGACAACGCGGTCGAATACTTCGTGAGCTACTACGACTACTACCAGCCCGAGGCGTATATCGCGCGCTCAGACACCTACATCGAAAAGGACTCGAGCCGGAACGAAGAGATCGACCGCATGCGCCACTCGACCACCCAGGCGCTGCTGACGCGGCGCGATGTGCTGGTCGTGGCGAGCATCAGCTGCATCTACGGCGTGGGCTCGGTCGAGGACTACATGGGCGAGTCGGTGGAGGTCTCGAAAGGCCAGGCGATCCGGCGCGAGGTGTTCCTTCGCAAACTCACGGAGATGCTGTACGAGCGCAACGACTACGACCTGGCTCGTCTCCGGTTCAGGGTGCGGGGCGATGTCGTGGACCTGGTTCCGGCGAACGAGGAGAAGGTCTACCGGGTCGAGTTCTTCGGCGACGAGGTCGAGCGCATCCAGGAGCTGGATGCCGTGACGGGCGAGATTCTCGGCGCGCGCGACAGCTTCACGATCTTTCCGGCGTCGCACTATGTGACGCCCGCGGACAAGCTGCGGCTCGCGATGGTCGACATAGAGGGTGAGCTCGATGAGCGCACCAAGTGGTTCGAGGAGCACGGCCGCCTGCTCGAGGCTCAGCGGCTGCGACAGCGCACCAATTTCGACCTCGAGATGATGCGCGAGACGGGGACGTGCGCGGGCATCGAGAACTATTCGATGCACCTCACGCGGAGGAAGCCGGGCGATGCGCCCTTCACGTTGATGGACTTCCTGCCCGACGACACTCTGATTTTCGTCGACGAGTCGCATGTCGCGGTTCCGCAGATCGGGGGCATGCTCGGCGGCGACAGGTCACGCAAAGCTGCCCTGGTCGAGTACGGGTTTCGCCTGCCAAGCGCATTCGACAACCGGCCTTTGAGCTTCGAAGAGTGGGAGGAGCGTGCGCACGACGTGGTCTACGTTTCCGCCACGCCGGGCGACTACGAAATGCGCCGTTCGCAACGCACGGTCGAGATGGTCGTGCGACCGACTGGACTGGTCGACCCCACGGTGGAGGTGCGGCCGACCGCCGGCCAGATCGATGACCTGCTGGCCGAGGTGAAGCGGCGCGCCGAGCTCGGACACCGCTCACTCGTGACCACGCTCACGAAGCGTTTCGCCGAGGACCTCGCCGACTATCTCCGCGAGTACGGGGTGAAGGTTCGCTACCTCCACTCCGAGCTTGATGCGATGGAGCGGCTCGACGTGCTGCGCGACCTGAGGACGGGCGCGGTCGACGTGGTCGTGGGCATCAACCTCCTGCGCGAGGGCCTCGACCTTCCCGAGGTGGCGTTCATCGGCATTCTCGACGCGGACAAGGAGGGCTACCTCCGCGCCTATCGCTCGTTCATCCAGACGATCGGCCGCGCGGCGCGCAATGTCGAAGGGCACGTCGTGATGTACGCGGACAAGATCACCGACTCGATGCGCCTGGCACTTGACGAAACCGAACGGCGGCGCAACAGGCAGATCGCGTACAACGCCGAGCGCGGCATCACCCCGGAGACGGTGAAGAAGGCGATCTACCAGATGGAGATCAACTCGAACGACATCCAGGCGGACGCCGTGGAGATCATGGCCGGCGCGGGCGTCCCGCGCGAAGACCTGCTCGCGATCGTGCGCGACCTCGAGAAGGAGATGCGCCGCCTGTCGAAAGAGCTGCAGTTCGAAGATGCGGCGCGGGTGCGAGACAGGATCATCCTTCTACGCAAGCGCCTCTCAGGCGAAGAGCCGGGCAAGGACACCGAGGAGGACGGAGCGGTCGCGCTGGCGATCGCGGCGGCTCCCAAGCAGAAGACGATGGTGCGCAACTGGAGGAAATCGCGACGGGGTCCGTAAGGAACGTAAGAAGGGCTGCGGAGCTCCTCGCGACCCTGCCGAGCGGCTGGATGGAAACACTTGGAGCGCGCATCAGCGAGTCCGAGCCGGGTCGGGTCGTGCTCGAGCTGGAGGCCGGGCCACAACATCGCCATGGCGGCGGCATCGTGCAGGGCGGCGTGATCACTCAGATCGCGGATGCGGCGATGGGCATGTCGCTGGCGACGCTGCAGGAGGACGGGCTCTGGAACACGACGATCGAGCTGAAGATCAACTTCATACGACCGGTGGTCTCGGGGCGCCTGCGCGCTGTCGGACGCGTGGTCGAGATGAAAAAGACGCTGATGTTCAGCGAGGCGGATGTGCTCGACGACCAGGACAGGTTGGTCGCGCGAGCGTCATCGACGTGCCTCGAGGTCCCCGAAGGTCAGGGCCGTGAGTGAGCTGAGGCAGGCCCACTCACCCGCCTGGGAGTGGCTTGGTCTCACGCTGGTCGAGACCGGCGAGGGAACGGCGGCGGTCGAGATGACTCCGACGGAAGACATGGCCAACCACTCCGGTTTCGTGCATGGTGGGATGATCAGCACGCTGGCTGACTCGGCGATGGGTCGTGCGCTGCGGACGCTGACACCCGGAGTGGTCCGAGCGATGAGCTTTGACCTGAAGCTCAATTTCATCTCAGCCGCCAAGATTGGCGAGAAGTTGCGTGCGACCGGACGCGTGGTTCATGCGGGGCGCCGCACCGTTGTGACCGAGTGCAGGGTCGAAACTTCGGGCGGGAAGCTTGTCGCCACCGCCAGCGGAACGTTTTCAGTCACCCGAGAAAAGGAATAGATGGAAGTCCAGTGCCCATAGACCACATCACGATTCGCGGCGCGCGCGAGCACAACTTGAAGAACGTCACGCTGTCGATCCCGCGTGACAAGCTTGTTGTGTTCACCGGGCTGTCGGGTTCCGGCAAGTCGTCGCTCGCCTTCGACACCATCTACGCGGAAGGGCAGCGCCGTTATGTCGAGTCCCTGAGCGCCTACGCGCGCCAGTTCCTCGGCCAGATGGAAAAGCCTGACGTGGACACCATCGAGGGCCTGTCGCCGGCGATCTCCATCGACCAGAAGGGAACCTCGAAGAACCCGAGGTCGACCGTCGGCACCGTCACCGAGGTCTACGACTACCTGCGCCTGCTCTACGCGCGGATCGGGCACCCTCATTGTCCACTGTGCGGTCGCGAGGTCCGCCGGCAGACCGTCGACCAGATGGCCGACCACGTCGAGAAGCTGCCCAAGGGGACGCGCGTGATGGTCCTTGGCCCGATCGTCAAGGGCCGCAAGGGCGAGTACCGATCGCTCATCGACGATGTGCGCAAATCGGGGTTTGTGCGCGTCCGGGTCGATGGCAGCCTGTACGAGCTGACCGAGCAGATCCCGCTCGACAAGAACAAGAAGCACGACATTCAGGTCGTCGTCGACCGGATCGTGATCGGACCTGAGCAGCGGACGAGGCTCGTCGAATCGATCGAGACCGCGGCGCGACTCGGCGGCGGCCTGGTGATCATCGCTCCTGAGAAAGGAGATGAGATCTCGATGTCGATGGCGTTCGCGTGTCCGTACGACGGGACCAGCGTGCCCGAGCCCGAGCCGCGCAACTTCTCGTTCAACAGCCCGCATGGCGCGTGCCCGACCTGCACCGGGATCGGCTCGCAGCTGGTGGTCGACGGGGACCTGGTCGTGCCCGACCCGGCGCTTTCCCTTCGCGAAGGCGCGATCGCGGCGTGGAGCCGCTCGCAGTTCTTCTACCCGGAGCTGCTCGAATCGGTCAGCAAGTTCTTCGGCATCGACATGGACAAGCCGTGGTCGAAGCTGACCAAGGCGCAGCGCGACGTGCTCCTCAACGGTACCGGCGACCGCAAGATCCGGTTCGGCTACAAGAACCAGTACGGACACTCGCGCTGGTACGAAGCGCCGTTCGAAGGCGTGATCGCGAACCTGCAGCGGCGGTACCAGGAGACGCAATCCGACTTTCTGAAGGCGGAGCTGGAGCGGTACATGTCCGACAAGCCGTGTCCCGCGTGCAAGGGGCGCCGCCTGAAACCAGAGTCGCTGGCCGTGACCGTGGCGAATCACAACATCGCCGAGATTTGCGAGCTGCCAGTCAGCACCGCGGTCAGCTTTTTCGACAAGCTGGACCTGACGGCGCGCGAGCAGATCATCGCTCGTGGCGTGTTGAAAGAGATCCACGAGAGGCTGCAGTTCATGATCGATGTCGGGCTCGAATACCTGACGATCGAGCGGGCGGCCAACACGCTTTCCGGCGGAGAGTCTCAGCGGATCCGGCTCGCAACGCAAATTGGCTCGAAGCTGATGGGCGTCCTGTACATCCTTGACGAGCCGTCGATCGGCCTGCACCAGCGCGACAATCGCCGCCTGATCGACACGCTGCTCAGGCTTCGCGACCTGGGCAACACGCTGATCGTCGTCGAGCACGACGAGGAGACGATCCGCTCGGCCGATTACATGGTCGACATAGGACCCGCCGCGGGTGAGCACGGAGGGGAGATCATCGCGGCGGGCACCGTGGACGAGGTGCTGCGCAGTCCCAACTCGCTGACGGCGGCGTTTCTGAGAGGGGACCGCGCGATTGCCGTGCCGGCTCGCCGCCGGAAGGGCAACGGCAAGCGCCTCGTAATTCGTGGCGCGCGCGCCAACAACCTGAAGAACCTGGACGTCACGATTCCGCTCGGCACGTTCGTCGCCGTGTCTGGTGTGAGCGGCTCCGGCAAATCCTCGCTCATCACAGACATCCTCAGCCGCAAGGTTGCGCAGCATTTCTATCGGGCCAAGGACAGGCCGGGGGCGCACGATGCCGTGGAGGGGCTCGACCACCTAGACAAGGCGATCGACATCGACCAATCGCCGATCGGGCGCACGCCGCGATCCAACCCCGCGACCTACACGGGGATGTTCACGTACATGCGCGAGCTGTTCGCGCAACTTCCCGAGGCGAAGATGCGTGGATACAAGCCCGGCCGCTTCAGCTTCAACGTTCGCGGTGGTCGGTGCGAGGCGTGCCAGGGGGACGGGATCATCCAGATCGAGATGCACTTCCTTCCCGATGTGTACGTCCCGTGCGAGGTTTGCCACGGCACTAGGTACTCGCGCGAGGTGCAAGAGGTGAAGTTTCGCGGGCACTCGATCTCGGACGTGCTGGAGATGACTGTCGACGAGGCGTACGAGGTGTTCGAGAACGTGCCGCGGATCCAGACCAAGTTGAAGACTCTGCGTGACGTTGGACTGGGGTACATCCGCCTCGGCCAGCCGGCGACGCAGCTGTCGGGAGGCGAAGCGCAGCGCGTGAAGCTTTCGTCTGAGCTGTCGCGGCGGGACACGGGCCGGACCCTCTATCTGCTGGACGAGCCGACGACCGGCCTTCACTACGCGGACGTCGAGCGGCTGCTCGTGGTGCTGCACCGACTCGTCGAGCACGGCAACACCGTGGTCGTGATCGAGCACAACCTCGACGTGCTCAAGACCGCGGACTGGCTCATCGACCTGGGGCCTGAGGGCGGGGCCGCGGGCGGGTACGTGATCGCCGAGGGCACGCCCGAGCAGCTCGCTTCCAATCCCGGATCGTCGACGGGGCAATTCCTGCGGACGCCGCTGGAGCGGGCCAGGAGGTCCGGGCGGACGAACGGAGCGATCGCTTCACGGCCGGCCGCCAAGCGCCGCGTCAAAGTCGCCGTCTGAAGACGGAGAAACCGTCCGCCGGATACGCCGCCCTCCTGCGGGTTCCGGGCTTTTCCCGGCTTTACGCGGGGCTGCTGCTGGGTCGCATGGCAGGCTCGATGCTCTTCGTGGCGCTGGTCCTTTTCGTGCTCGAGCGCTATCACTCGCCCCAACTCGCCGGCGCGACCGCCTTCACTGCCGCCCTGCCCGGCATCATCGTCTCGCCCCTGGCGGGCGCGCTGCTCGACCGCTACGGTCGCGCCCGGCTGGTCGTCCTGGACTATGCGGTCGCGGCGGTGGCGCTGGGCCTCATCGCAGGCCTTTCCGCCCTTCGCTTGCTGGCATCGCCGCTCCTCCTCGCCATCGTCGCGGTCGCTTCTCTCACAAACCCGCTGAGCTGGGCGGGTGCCCGCTCGCTGTTTCCGATCCTCGCTCCGCGGCACCTGTGGGAGCGGGCCAACGGTCTGGACAGCAGCGGGCATGTCATCGCCACGCTTCTCGCATCGCCTCTGGCCGGCACGCTCGTCGGACTGTTCGGAGGGGAATGGGCGCTGGCCGCGTCGGGCGCGGTGTACGTCGCGGCGGCCGTGGTGATGCTTCGCCTGCCCGAGCCGCGCAACGCAGCGGCCCAGGTTGGGTCGGTCGTGAGGAACGCCTGGCTGGGTCTCGTGTACACCGTGCGAAACCCGACGCTGCGCGGTCTCGCCCTGACACTGAGCGTCTACAACGTGGGCAACGGCCTCCTCGCCATCGCGGTCCCCGTGCTGGTGCTCGGCCGGCTGCATTCCGGACCCTCGACGGTGGGGCTCCTGTGGGGAGCTATGGGAGGAGCGGGGTTGGCCTCGGCTCTGGTCGCGGGCCGATTGTCCAGCCTGGGCCGGGAGCGGTGGATGATGGCGGGGCCCATCCTCGTCGCCGCGGTCGCAACTGCGTTGCTTCCGTTCGCGTACAGCATCTGGGTCGTCGCAGGAGCGATCGTCTTGCTCGGTGTCTCCACCGGGCCGTTCGATATCGGGCTGTTCACACTGCGCCAGCGGCGCACCGACTCCGCGTGGTTTGGCCGGGCTTTCGCCGTGTCGATGTCACTCAACTCGGTTGGAAACCCGATCGGGTCGGCGGTGGCCGGGCCCCTGATCGCGGCATCTGTGAACGTGGCGCTTTGGGCGGCGGTCGTGGCGACGCTTGCAAGTTTTGTGATCATCCTGGTCGCCATCCCATCGGGGGATGAGGCGGTGGTCGAGGCGGTTGGCGCGGGAGCAGCAACGCTGGAGTGACTGGGATGCGAGATGGACTGGGAAGGGGGACTCGGGGTGGGGCTTGGGTGGGCGTTGTTGCATGTCCGGTGGGCGGGACGGGCCGGAGGAGGACTGGGAAAAGGGCGTTGGGGCGGGGGTTGGGTGGCGTTGTTTGACGTTTGGGTGGCGGTGGTGGGTTTGTAAATTAGGTATTGACATACGAACGTACGTTTGGTAAGCTGTTTTGTATGTTAGGGGAGGGGGAAACACCCCTCGAAGAGTACGAAGCGGCGACTCGTAAGTTCCTGGCTCGCCGCCAGCGCAGCGTCGATCCAAAGCGCTATCGCGCTGTCATCGATTCCCTCGATGGTGACTTCTCAGCAGTGGTTCGCGATGCCAAGAGATCCGGCGAGCACCTGGTGGCCGGCAGCATCAGCGCAGCCTCCTGGATCGCTCGCACCTGCGGCATGTCGATCAGCTCCGCCGCCGACCGCGTGTGTGTAGGCGAGCAGCTGGAGTCGCTGCCCAGGGTGGCCGCGGCGCTCAGCTCAGGTGATATCTCCTTTCAAGCCGCCTCCGCGCTGTGCCACCTTCACGAGCGGCTGGGCGAGCAGCGGGAGGGCTTCGACGAAGAGGAGATGCTCGGGTATGCCCGCGAGTTCTCCGTCTTCGAGCTGCGCAAGCTCTGTCGC
>JBOHUQ010000081.1:0-29913 GCA_050734495.1 Candidatus Dormibacteraceae bacterium | reverse complement strand
GGCCAGGGCCACAAGGAAGTCCCGACCGCTGCCGTCCACGTACTCGGTCGCCGCCAGCACCGGTGCGAGGTTGTCGCTTGGATGACAGGTCTCGCCGAGCGCGAGATACGAATCGTTGAAATCCAGGTAGCGAATCGCGGCTCCGTTGAAGAACGCGGCTCGATCGGGGGCCGTATGGCCGCCGCCCAGAAGCGTGCTCAGGGGCTTGCCGCCCATGTCATCCACCTCCGCGCGGACGGAGTCGAGGACTTGCGACCCGAGAGCCCCAACCGCGCATCCCAGCGCGTCGAGGACGCGGAGCTTCATCGTCTCAGCGGCGGCCTCCGACAGCATCGTCCAGTCCGCTGTCGCGGTGAAGGCTCCCAGCTGCTGAACCATTGTCTGAGCGGGCTTTTGATCCGTGCTTCGCGGACTCACGATTGAAGCTTTCGCCCTATGCCGGGCGTGAACACGATCAATTGGGCCGGGCCATGCGAAGTCCTGCGGCCATGTCCTCGATCAATTGGACCCCGTGGCTGGAGCCAAGGCGGTCGGCCCCCGCGTCCAGCAAAGCGCGGGCGCCCGCAAATGTGCGAATTCCGCCGGACACCTTGATGCGGATGTCAGGCGCCAGAATTCTGCGGAGCAAGGCCACATCGCTCAACTGGTCGCCCAGCTTTGCGTAACCGGTCGAGGTCTTCACATACTCAGCACCTGCTTCGACGGCAAGCCGGGCACCGCGGGCCTTCTCCTCGTTGGTCAGTAGGCCCGTCTCGATGATCACCTTGAGGGTGTGCCCCCGCGTTTCGGCCCTGATCGCCTTGATTTCGGCCGCGACGAGGTCGTCGCGTTTCGCCTTCAGCCAACCAATCTCGATCACGACATCCAGCTCGGTCGCGCCATCAGCCACGGCTTGGGCTGCCTCACGAAGCTTCGCGCTCGTGTTCGAGGCGCCGAAGGGAAAGGCTACCGTGGTGCTGACGCCGACAGGGGTTCCGCGCACCTGCTCGGCAGCGAGCTTCGTGAAGGCAGAGTTAACGCAAACGGTGGCGAAGCCCCATAGGATTGCCTCAGAGCAAACGTGCTCGATCTCTCCAGGCGTAGCGTCGGGCCTGAGCAGGGTGTGATCGATCTTGGAGGCGAAGGAGCGCAGAGCTGCTGATGCCGCCGCCACTCGTTCTTTCGGCGTCTGCACAGACGGTGGCATCGTTTCTGTCATCGCTGAAGTCCTCGAGCGGTGAGAAGGTCTCTCACCTGCTGTCCATCCTCCAGTCCGATGGCATCGCCCGCGGCGCGCTCGCACTCACGACTGTCGAGCCGGCGCAGGCGAGCTTTGACTCTGGCGACCCGTACTGCTCCGTCCTTGACGATCTCAACCAGGGTGTCCCTGTAGCGACTTGCCGCCTGGACGAGCAGGGTGGCCGGGCGGGCGTGGAGACCGACTGGGTTGGTGATCGAGACGTTGATGTCAGGAATCGAAATGCTCCTCAGCCACCGTCTCAGCTGGCGACCGCCAACTGAGGCGTCGCCTGACCGGTGAGCCTTGCCCCGACAAAGCTCGCAAGGTCGAGGAGCCGGCAGGCGTAGCCCCACTCGTTGTCGTACCACGCCAAGACCTTGGCGAGATGGGCGCCGACGACCATCGTCGAGGCGGCGTCGACCACCGCCGAACGGGGATCCATCATGAAGTCGACGGAGACAAGCGCAGCATTGCTGACCGCCACGATGTCCTTCAACGTCCCGCCGGCCGCCTCGCGAAATGCGGTATTGATGCCGTCCACGGTCACCGGCTTGTTCGTCACAACTGTGACATCGACGAGCGAGACGTTCGGCACCGGCACCCGAATGGCCATGCCCAGAAACTTGCCCTCCAGCTCGGGCATGACCTTCGTCATCGCGCGGACGGCGCCCGTCGTGGTCGGGATGATGGATAGCGCGGCGGCCCTGGCCCGCCTCAGGTCTCGGTGTGGTGCGTCGAGGAGGCGCTGGCTGCTGGTGTAGGCGTGGACTGTGGTCATGATCCCGCTCTCCACGCCGAAGCGATCGTTGAGCACCTTCACCACGGGCGCCAGACAGTTGGTGGTGCACGAGGCATTGCTGATCACGTGATGCCGATCTGCGACGTAGCGATCCTGGTTGACGCCGAGCACGATCGTCACGTCCTCGTTCTTGCCCGGCGCCGAGAGAATTACCTTCCGGGCGCCACCCTTGTCGATGTGCGCCCGCGCCTTGGTGGCGTCAGTGAACGCACCAGTGCATTCGAGCACGAGGTCCACTCCCAGAGCCGCCCAGGGTAGCTTGGCCGGCTCCTTTTCGCCGAGCACCCGCAGACGCTTGCTCCCGACCACGATAGCGTCCCCGTCAAGGTCGATCGAGCCTGGGTAGACGCCCAGGATGGAGTCGTATTTCAACAGGTGCGTGAGCGTGGCCGCATCAGCGAGGTCATTGACAGCGACTATCTCGATCTCCGGATGTTGCTCTGCGGCTCGAAGTGCGTTGCGTCCGATACGGCCGAGGCCGTTGATGCCAACTCGAATGGCCATGCTGGTGACCTCCTATTGCTTTAGCGATTCTTCCAGCACACGGCTGAGGGCCAGCGCCTGGTTGTGTGCTTCGTCACGCGCGCCGTAAAGCAGCGTCACCGGCGCTTTGCGCGCCATGGTGACGAGCTCATCGAGTTGCGCCTTCTGCTCCGGCTGCCTGAGCTCGGCCCGGAACCGGCGCTGGAATTCGTCCCACCGTTTGGGATCGTGCCCAAACCACTTGCGGAGCTCGTTCGATGGCGCGACCTCGCGCAGCCAGAGGTCAAGGTGCAGTGCCTCTTTCTTGATGCCTCTTGGCCAGACGCGGTCGACCAGGACGCGCTTGCCCGGCATGGTTGGAGACGAGTCGTACACGCGCCGGATGGCGATCTTCACGATTGGACTCCTGACTGCTCGGCGGCAGCTGAGCTGAGTGATGCCAGCACCTCGTCGACCGAGGTGGCCGCGCGAATCGCAGCCCTAGCCATTTCTCGTCAGCTCCTCCCGGCCCGAACTTCGAGACCCTTTTGCTCGATGACTCGAAGCAGCTCGTCGAGGTCGGCGGTGAATGCTCTCAATCCGTCCGCGAGCAGTTGGCCCGTCACGGTGTCGAGGTTGACGCCCTGGGCGTCGAGCCCGGCAAGGATTGCCGATGCATCGCCGACGCCATCGGTGACGGCGAGAGGGCGGACGCGGCCGTGGTCGCGGAACGCCTCAAGGGTCTTCTCGGGCATGGTGTTAACCGTCTCCGGCCCAACCAGCTCCTCGACGTAGAGGACATCGGAGTAGGCCGGATTCTTGGTTCCGGTCGAGGCCCAGAGCACGCGCTGAGGCGCGGCGCCGGACAGCGCCAGGCGCTCCCATCGCTCGCCTGAGAAGATCGCTCGAAAGCGCTGATATGCGAGCTTGCTGTTCGCAATCGCAACCTTGCCGATGGACGCCGAGCCGGCGGGCAGCTGTCGATCGACCACCGTGTCCACCCGCGAAACGAAGAACGAGGCCACCGACGCCATCTGAGCTATGGGCATGCCGGCCCGCAGGCGATCTTCCAGTCCCGCGATGTAAGCCCGGGCCACCTTCTCGTACATCTGGACGGAGAAGAGCAGCGTGATGTTGACGTTGACGCCCATCGCGGTCAATTGCTGGACCGCGACCACGCCCTCGTCGGTTCCCGGGACCTTGATCATGATGTTGGGTCGCCCGATTCGTGCGACCAGGGCAAGGGCACTCGTGACAGAACCTGCCGTGTCATGTGCGAGGGCGGGATCCAGCTCGAACGAAATAAATCCATCCCTGCCAGCCGTCTCGTCATAGACCGGCCGGAGGACATCGGCCGACATCCGAACATCCTCCAAAGCAAGGTCGTAGTAGATGTCGCTTGGCTTGTCCTGGCCCGCCGCGGCCAACGCGTGGATTGCTTCGTCGTAGTCCGACCCCTGGCTGATCGCCTTGTTGAAGATGGTTGGATTCGACGTGATCCCGGTCACGGCGTCCTCGCGTCGCAACCGATCCAGGTGGCCGCTGGTGATGATTTCTCTTCGCAAGAAATCGAGCCAAATGCTCTGCCCGGCGCTTCTCAGCTGTTCAAGGGCGTTCATTCATCAGTCCTCAGTGATGAGTGTCCGTCGCACCGCCATTGGCGTCGCCCCGCCTTCGCGGCGAATCGAGCTATTACGAATGAGGTACCGAGGTCGCCACCGCGCCGCCAAGACGATTGGTTTCCAAGGCGAGCTCGATTTCTCGCGGCTTTCGGCGCCGGAATGACCTGCAGTTGGCACAATGCGTTGGCTGGCTCACAGCGCCTCGACGATCGCTACCGTCAAGTCCCTGATGCTCGTGAGGGAAGCGCTGACACGGTCGAGCAAGTTGGGATCCAGGGGGAAATCAGAGTCCTGAATTGCGATCACTCGCATGTTTGCGGCGAGCGCGGACCGGACCCCGTTTTGGGAATCCTCGATGGCCACACAGGCAGCTAACGAAACGCCAAGACAATCCGCGGCACGCAGGTAGACATCCGGAGCGGGCTTGCCCCGCGCCACCTCCTCGGACGAGACGCTGATCGGAATCAGTCCCGCGAGGCCGGAGCCTTTCAGCACCCGATCGATGAGCAGACGCGGAGACGATGAGGCCAGGGCCAGCGGCCATCGGGTGGCAACGGCGCGGACTGCGTCCGCCGCACCTTCCACCAGCGCCGGCCGCTCGCCATAAAGCACGGACATTGCGTCGACAACGCGAAAGCCGATCTCGGACGGCGGGAGCGGTACCCGGAGCTCTGTGCTCATGTACAACGACCATTCCGCGGTGCTCATGCCCACCATTCGGCGCTGTGTGTCTGGGTGCCACACGCCGCCCTCCCGAGACACGAAGTCCTTGCGAACCTTGGTCCAAATCGGCTCGGAGTCGATGAGAACGCCGTCCAGATCGAAGACGACCGCTTCCACATGCCTCCTGCCCGTCTTAAATCCAGCTTCGATTCGAGCTTTTTTAATAGCAACAGCGTCCACGGCGCCACTGCGGTGGGTCGTCGTACTCGTGGGTCAGCGTCACGTACCCCAAGTGAGGCAAGTGAGCGTTCGCGACAAGGCTGGCGCCCTGAGACTTGTCTGCTTTCCCGAGATTGGCGGAAGCTTCCGCCGGTGGGGCGCGTTCGCACATGTATCGTGGATCCTATGAAAGTGGCCGCGACCGATTCGCTCGCGACGAAAACGGTGAAGGTCCTGATTGTGGAGGACCACAAGGTCGTCGCCGAAGGCTTGCAATCCCTAATCGGCCGAGAGCCCGACCTTGAAGTCGTTGGGCTCGCCTCTAGCGTCGAGGATGCTCGGCGGCTGGAGAAGGAGTGCCGGCCGGATGTCCTCCTTGTCGACTTCCGGCTTCCGGATGGAAACGGTGCCGAAGCCGTGGCGGCCATACGTAGATCAGTTCCCAAGGTCCGAGTCCTCTTTCTGAGCGCCGTGGAGAGCCCAGCCGCGTTGATGGCAGCACTCCAGGTTGGCGCACGCGGTTATCTGCTCAAGGCCAACGCCGCTACCGAGGTGGTCTCCGCGGTGCGCCGCGTTGCGGCAGGCGAGATGTTGATCCCCGCCTCCGACTTGGCGGCGCTAATCAGCCAGAAAGGAGAGCAGACACACCTTATGGATACCCTCACACGCCGTGAGCGCGAGGTTCTCCGGCTGATGTCAGAGGGCCTCGACAACCACGCTCTGGCGGTGCGACTCGGGGTCGAGTATGGGACCGCCCGGAGTCACGTGAGAAACCTGATCGCCAAGCTCGAGGTGCACAACAGGATGCAGGCAGTCGTCCGGGCCGTGCAGCTCGGATTGATCGAGCCCGAGGGCGCGGGCCTGCCTCACTTGGACTAGCCCGCAGACCCTCGAATGGGGATTGGATTGGGCGGGCAATTGGAAGACGATGGCCGATGGGCCGAATTTTGACCAAAGGCAACCGGAACTTATGAAAGCCGGCCACGGAAATGTACGGGTACTCGTGGCGGACGACGATGCCGTGATCAGAGTTGCTCTGAGCGAGCTGATCGAGGGCAGGCTGGGCCTCATCCTGGTGGGGACCGCCGTCGATGCCGAGAGCGCCATTGCCTTGGCGGTTTCTTCTCGTCCCGACGTTGCGGTGCTCGACTACAAGATGCCTGGCGGAGGGGTTTACGCTGCGCGTGAGATCAGCCGGCTCAGCCCGGGAACTGCGGTGCTCGGCCTCTCTGCTTTCGGCGACCCTGGCACTGAAAGCAGGATGCGCAGTGCGGGAGCGACTGGTTTCCTGATCAAGGGCGCAAGCACGAATGACGAGATCGTGGCATCGATCTTGGCGGCTTCGCGATCTGGCGAGGACTTGCGTCATTGACCCGATGACGTCTGAGTAGGCGCTTCTCAGCGCCCAGCAGCACCGCAGACTAGGATCGAGTCGATGCCGAAGGTCGCTCCCACCAATTCTCGCGGACGGCACCAGCGGCCGCGCCGGCCATCTCCCGAAACGGGATCAGAATTGGAGTTCTACCGGCAACTCGAGTCTCTCCACGAGATTTGGGTGGAGGTGTCGAGGCTCCACGAACTCCCGCAGGTCCTTGATCGGGCTCTCGAGTATTGCCTCAAGGTGACCGGCTCTGAATTTGGATTCGTCGGCCTGCTGAACGCAAGCAAGCAGATGATGGACGTGGCGGCCATCAAGGGCTTCGAGCCTTCCGACCCCACCTTCTACGAACGATTTCGGCTGATACCGGTGCGTCCGACGCTCTTCGGCATGGTGGTTCTTGAGGGGCGTATCTGTATCTCCAACGACGTAATCAACGACCCCAGGAGGGTCGGTCAGCCTAGCGGGCACCCGCCCGTCCGAACGTACCTTGGTGTTCCCTTGCGGGTCGGTAGCGAGGTCATTGGCATGGTCGGGGTTGCCAACCGCAAGCAAGGCTACTCACATGACCAGGGACGCCTGCTCTCCACCTTCGCCAGCCAGGCCGCAGTCGCAATTGAAAACGCACGCCTATACGAAACTCAAAAGGATCTGATTCGAAGGCTTGAGCTCCTGCACCACGAGAATAGCCGCCAACAACAGCAGGCAGGCATCGCCGAACTAGGTCGGTTGGCGCTGATGGGCACCAATCCCCAGCACCTCATGGATCGCGCAGTCTCTCTCGTCGTCTCCACCCTCGAAGTGGATTACGTCCGTGTCCTCGAGCTACTCCCCGATGGACAAAACCTACTACTGCGAGCCGGGATCGGCTGGCGCCAAGGGCTGGTTGGCACCGCCACGATTCCTCTAAACAACACATCGGCGGGGTATCTGTTCGAGAGCAACGAACCACTGATCATTGAAGACTTTCAGACGGATACACGATTTGAATCCTCATGGCTGCTGCGCGAACACTATGTCCGCAGCGGGATTCGGGCGGTGATTCAAGGCGACCCTCACCCCTACGGAGAGTTGGCCGCGTACACCAAGGAACACCGGCTGTTCACCGAGGAAGACGTTCTCTTCCTGAGCGCGACGGCGAACACCCTCGCCGAATCCTTGATCCGATTGCACGCCGAACAAGAGAGGGAGCAGAGCCTGCGTCAGCTCAAGGAGGTGGACGAAGCTAGGCAGCGCCTCCTTGAGAGACTGAGCTTCGTTGTAGAGGAGGAACGGAAGCGGATTGCGACCGACATCCACGACGACACGCTTCAGATCCTTGCTGGTCTCGGCATGCGCCTTCAACTGGTGGCAGGGCGCCTTGACGACCCAGATCAGAAGCGGTCTCTTGGGGAGCTCAGTGCAGCTCTCTCCGAATCCGGCCGGCGGCTCAGGCGGCTGATCTTCGACTTGAGACCCGATGCACTCGAGCTGGGCCTCGCGCCTGCCCTTCGCTTTTATTTCGAGCAAACGACAACCGGTATCGATCCCGAGCTCGCAATCGATAGCCGGCTTCTGCGAGAGCTGGAACCAGATATGCGGCTGATGGTGTACCGGGCTTGCCAGGAAGCACTCAACAACGTGCGAAAGCATGCCCGAGCCTCACACGTGGCAATACTTCTTCGGGAAGTTGAGGGGACGATCGAGGTGCTGATCCAGGACGATGGCGTCGGGTTCGAGGTGCCGGCGGAAATCACGCCTGGACACCTAGGTCTTGTTGCGATGAGGGAGCGAATCCAACTCCTTGGAGGGCGTTTCGCCATGACCAGCGAGGTGGGCAAGGGAACGACCGTACGCTTCTGGGTGCCTCAGCAGCAGGGCAACTGAGACTGAACATCTGGCCCCGGCTCAGAGGGTGGCGATGCTCTCTGTCCCAGGGGCTCGGGCGAGTTCATGGTCATCTGTGGTTGCCTTTGGCCAGTGCACGACAACGACGGGACAGGGCGCGTGACTCACGCACTGTTGACTGACAGAGCCGAGCATGAGGCCAGCAAAGCCTCCATGCCCACGAGATCCCACCACCAGGAGATTGGCGCCGAGCGCAGCACCGATCAGGACGTGGGCGGCGCCGCCCTCGACTACGTGACGCTCGAGCTCGACGCCTTCGACCTCGCCGGCAACTTCGCTGATGGCCCTCTCGAGTAGGTCCTCTGCCGCTCTTTGTACATCCACGGTGTCGGTGCCGAGCGAGACGTAGGGCTCGAACCCGCCCATGGCCGCGAAGCCGCCTAGCGGCAGGCCCGTGTAGTCGTAGGTCCAAGCGTGCACGATCCGCAGCCGGACATTGCGCAGACGCGCCTCGACGACCGCCCAGCGCAACGCCTCGGTCGCCCCGGCGGAGCCATCGACCCCGACCACGACGGTCGCGACATTCTTCAACTTACTTTCTCCATTCCAGACAGCCTAGGAACGTTGTGAACTTAGCCTTCGTCGCATGCACGAGTCAGGCGTACGTGCTGCAACTGAGGCATGCATTCAAATTCCGCTCAAAGGCGCAGGTCGCGCTCGGGGGCGGCCGTCTGCGCCCGGTCGGGGTAACGACTGCCTCATTCGTAGCACTCTGGACTTGCTCGGATGTACGGCGACTGCCCTTGATCCCCGCTTCATGCTTGGCTTCCGTGAGCACAGTTACGCAAGTGTCCGTCGCATCCGTTGGAGGCATCGCCAGAGCGGTCGAAGACACGATAATCGCCGACAAAGCCGCTAGGTTGCGCAAGATGCGTCGTTTGCGCCTTCGCGCGGCAGTTCTGACCATCGACCAGCTGCTGGAGGAGCTAGAACTGCTCAATCTGCAAGGGCGCTCTCGCTCGCTCGACGGCTGGCATCGCCGCCTCTTCTCGCTGGGACGTCTGGACCCCAAAGCAACCCGCTTTGAACTCGCCAGCGAGACATCGCCTCAGCATTTGATGGATGAGCTATTCGAGCTGCAAGAGCGTTTGATGAGGGATCTGGCCGGCCCCGAATGGAACTCACTCGTCGATGACGAAAGCTCGAGCGAATTGCGCGGGTAGGTGTCGCGGCCGCGACACAGAGACACCCTGACCGCACGTAGTCAATTCCCGAGAGTGGCAGCTCAGCGGCGAGAGCATCCATGGCGAAATGTGGGAACCGACGAGATCCGGGCGCCGAGCGCACATCAGCCACCAGGGCGACGTTGTTCGCCTTCAGCAGCCCGACGAACTCGTCGCGGGCGAGTGTCGAATGGCCGATGGTGAATAGGGTCACTCTCCTACGCTACCCCGCCATCTACCTCAAATGAGAGGGGAAGACGTCGATCCGCCGTACGGCGCTGCCGGCGGCCGCGCAACGGCAAGCTGGGTTACAGCCGTTGGACTCAGTTGCGAGGATCGAGCTAACCATATGCAGACAAAACCAGCCGAGATCGATGACGGGGACGCCGACTGGCAGGGCCTACACCATCGCGAGATCGCGCCTGAGGATTGGCTCCGCTACGAAGGGAACATTGCGGAGATCTTCCGAGCCCTGGGCATGGACCTCGAGACTCCTGGCACCGCCAGCACGCCGGCGCGCTTTCTGAAGGCAATGTTTGACGCCACCGAGGGTTACGAGAAGGACGCCAAGCTGGTGACCGCCTTCCCGACCGAGTGCGGCGGCGGCCCTGACTGCCGGATCAGCCAGATTGTGGAAGGACCCATTCCCTTTTACTCCCTGTGCGAGCATCACTCGCTACCCTTCTTCGGGCACGCCTACGTGGGCTACGTCGCCCACGACCGGATCATTGGGATTTCCAAGCTGACCCGGCTCGTGCGTCTGTTCGCCCGCCGTTTCACCGTTCAGGAGCGAATCGGCCGCGAGATCGTCGATGCGTTGGAAAGGATCCTGCACGCCCACGGAGTCGCGGTCTACCTGGAGGCAACACATCTGTGTACGCAGATGCGTGGGGTTCGCGAGTTGGAGTCGAAGACCCGAACCAGCTTCTGGCGAGGGAACTACGACACCGATCCTGAGCTTCGCGCCGGGTTCTTCCGCATGTGCCACCTGCCATCGGGCTGATCAGACCAGCTGGCTCGAGGCCGAACGATCCGTCCGATACCTCAATTGAGGGTATCGATATCACTTCTGACGTGGGTCGAGGGCCTGGTCTCTGGCGTCCTACGGTGACGTTGACGGCTGACTCGGCCGATCTGGACCCGGAGGAACGAAACAAATGGCAGGTGTGAAGGCGAGCGCCGCGTCGCAGGGATCTGGAATTACCAAGGCGGGCCGGTGGACCGTGATCCTAGCCAGCCTTCTTACCTCGATGAATCGCGCCGCCAGTGTGGTGGCGCATCGGTTGGTGGATCAAGGGCTTGATCTGAACCAGGCTCGTCTGTGCGTGATTCCTGTCCCCAGCAACACAACCTCCCGCGCCAGGCGCAGAAGGACGCGCTGATGTCAGGGATCGAGATTCGACGCGAGGCGGCCCGGCCAGAACCGCATCGAAGGTTCCGTCCGCATCGCCTCGATGACTGGCTTCGACGCCAGGAATGGATGGAAGCCGTTGCAGGTGCGGTCCAGAGTGGAGTCGGGGCGACTTATGGCGTCCTTGGTGCGCCAGGCCGCGGAGTGAGGAATCTTCTCTACGGCACAAGAGTGCTCGGACATCCGCTGCACCCAACCATCACAGACTTGCCCATGGGCGCTTGGACAGTCGGCGTGGTGGCGGACTATGTCGGTCGGGTCACCCACCTTTTGCCACCACAGGCCGGAGACGTCGGGCTGGCCGTCGGCATTCTTGCGGCTTTCGGTGCCGTTGCCACTGGCCTCACCGATTTTCACGACACATACGGGCAGGAGCGCCGGTACGGCTTGACGCACGGTTTGATCATGACCACCAGCACGCTCGTGATGGTGGTCTCATTGGGAATGCGCTGGCTCGGTGGCGGAGAGGGCGACTGGCTCCCGATCGGCCTTGCCACCGTCGGACTCTTGCTCGCGTTCGGGGGAGCCTACTTTGGTGGTCACCTCACCTTCGGCTTCGGCACCATGGTCAATCACCTGGCATTCGTCGAGGGTCCGGGGGAATTCGTCGACGTGGGGGTTCCTGCCGACTTCGGTGAGGGGACGATGCACCTCGTTGATGCGGGTGGCATGCCTGCACTTCTCGCTCGACTGGATGGACGGATCTACGGCATTGCCGATGTCTGCAGCCATGCTGGCGGACCTCTTCATGAGGGTGAGCGCGCAGGCGATGTGGTCACGTGCCCCTGGCACGGATCCCGCTTCTGTCTGCGCAACGGACGAGCCCTCTCTGGTCCAGCCACCTTCGACCAGCCCGCTCTCGACGTTCGCGAGCAAGATGGAATCGTCAGAGTCAAGCTCGACCGACCTCTCCACTAGCCCGACACATATGGCTGCGAAGGCGCTGCGTGTCCTGCTGGTAGACGCTGACCCGGAGTATCTGGGGGCGAACTGGGCAACGCCTCGAGCCCGACGCCCGAGGTGCACACGGTTGGCCCAGCAGCCGGCTCCATTGCAGGGCTCGCCCCCCGCCATGTTTCGTAGTTAGATAAGACGAACGTGGCACTTTCCAAGCCGGTCGCGAAGCAGGCGAGCCGTGATCGAACGGTCAGAAACCCGTACACCATCCTGCCCAACTGGGTGTACCCCACCTTCGTCTTCGTCGCGCTCAGCCTGTTCGGAGTTTTCGCGGTGTGGGTCGTCTTCTTCCAGCGCGACGGCTACTACGCTCCTTACCTCAGCCCCTTTTTCTCACCCCTGATCCAGGTCGGGCCGATCCCGCCGGCCGTTTGGGTGGCGTGGGCGCCACTCGCGTTCCGTGTCACCTGCTACTACTACCGCAAGGCGTACTTCCGATCGTTCTTCTGGAACCCGCGGTCCTGCTCAGTCCCTGAACCGAACCGCCGCTACCGAGGCGAGACGGCGTTTCCGTGGGTGTTCAACAACCTTCACCGTTTCGCGTTCTACGTGACGGTGGTACAAGTTGGCTTCCTCTGGTTTGATGCCCTCATCGCCTTCGACTTTGGTGGGCGCTTTGGCATCGGCCTCGGCACCGTGCTCATCGTCGCCAACGTCGTCCTCCTTTCCGGTTACACGTTCGGCTGCCACGCCTTCCGCCACCTCGCAGGCGGGGAGCTTGACTGCTTCTCGTGCTCGCTTGCCGCTCGTGCCCGGCATCAGCTCTGGAAGGGCGTCACCGTCCTCAACATCAAGCACGACCGCTGGGCGTGGGCGAGCCTGTTTTCGGTGGTGGCGACCGACATCTACATCCGCCTGCTGCTGGCCGGTGTGCTGCGCGACCCGCGGTGGGTCGCATGAGCGCCGCCGGTTACGAGACCGTCGAGACGGACGTGCTCGTCCTTGGGGCGGGCGGCGCCGGGTTGCGAGGAGCCATCGCGGCAGCCGAAGCTGGGGCACGTGTGGTGGTGGTCTGCAAGTCGCTCCTGGGCAAGGCGCATACCGTGATGGCCGAAGGAGGCGTGGCTGCGGCCTTGCACAACGTTGCCTACCAGGACACCTGGGAGGTGCATTTCGCCGACACGATGAAGGGCGGCAAGCTCATCAATGACTGGCGGATGGCCGAGATCCACGCCAGGGAGTCGCCGGAGCGCGTGCTCGAGCTGGAGCGTTGGGGTGCTGTGTTCGACCGCACCTGGCAGGGGCGCATCCATCAGCGGCCCTTCGGAGCCCACACGTACCCGCGCCTGGCGCATATCGGGGACCGAACCGGGCTCGAGCTCATCCGCACCCTTCAGGACCGCACCGTGCACAGCGCCGGGGTGGACGTCCACATGGAGACGACCATATTCAAGCTCCTGAAGTCGGACGGGCGAATCGCGGGGGCACTGGCATACAGGCGAGCTGATGGATCCTTGATCCTGTTTCGCTGCTCCGCCCTCCTCCTGGCGAGCGGCGGGGCGGGAAAGATGTACCGGGTGACGTCGAATTCCTGGGAGAGCACCGGCGACGGCACCGCACTCGCCTATGAGGCTGGAGCGGGGCTCCGCGACATGGAGATGGTCCAATTCCACCCCACAGGCATGGTCTGGCCCCCCGGTGTGCGCGGGATCCTGGTCACTGAGGGCGTTCGCGGCGAGGGCGGCGTGCTGCGCAACCAGGGCGGCGAGCGCTTCATGGAACGGTACGACCACGAACGCATGGAGCTCTCGTCCCGGGACATCGTCTCGCGCGCGATCAATTCAGAGATCATCGCTGGCCGGGGCACACCTCATGGCGGCGCCTATCTCGACATCACACACCGGAAGCCGGAGTACATCAAACGCAAGCTGCCATCGATGTACGAGCAGTTCCTGAAGTTGGCGAAGGTCGATATCACGAAGCAGCCGATGGAGGTTGCCCCGACCATCCACTACGCGATGGGGGGCGTCCGAGTCGACCCCGAATCTGGCGCAAGCACAGTCGCCGGACTGTTTGCGGCCGGCGAAGTCGCATCAGGACTTCACGGAGCCAACCGGCTGGGCGGCAACTCGCTCAGCGATCTACTGGTCTTCGGCAAGCGGGCCGGTGAGGCTGCTGCCGAAGCCGCCCTTCGCGGCTCACAGGCAGTCAAGGTGAAAATCGACCTGGCTGAAGTGGATCATGCGATCACTTCTCTTATGGCACCTCTCGGCAGGCCCGCCGGAGAGAGCCCGTTCAAGCTGGAGGCTGAGATCCAAGACGTCCTGTCGCAACATGCGCCCATCGTTCGCGAGGAATCCGGGCTGCGGGCTGGCCTGGCGAAGATTCGGGACCTGAGCGATCGAGCAGAAACGTGCGGAACAGGGGGGTCGGCGACGCGGGCGTTCAACCCCGGCTGGCACACGGCGTTCGACATTCGTTCGATGCTCGTCAATGCCGAAGCCCTGCTGCGGTCCGCGCTGGAAAGGAAGGAAAGCCGTGGCGCCCATGCCCGGTCCGACTATCCGAAGGCAGAAGAGCACTTTGGTCGCATCACATTCGTCGTTGACAAGACGATTGACGGGATGCGCGTGCGCACCGAACCGATCCCGCCGATGCCCGAACACCTCGCCGCCGTGATTCAAAAGTCTTATGCAACGTACACCCCGGAGGAGATGGAGTAATGGAGCGGACCAGCCTCGAGCTCAGGATCTGGCGGGGTGACGTGACCGGCGGCGACATGGTGCCTTACCGGGTGCCGGTGCGAGAGGGCATGGTGGTGCTGGACGCGGTGCTCTGGGTGCAGGCCAACATGGCCCCAGATTTGGCAGTGCGCTGGAATTGCAAAGCCGCCAAATGCGGGTCCTGCTCGGCGGAGATCCAGGGATTTCCGCGGCTCATGTGCAAGACCCCGATCGCCGACTATGGGGAGCAGATCACCGTCCGGCCCATGAAAGCTTTCCCTGTAATCAAGGATTTGGTGACCGATGTGAGCTGGAACTACGAGATCAACAAGTTGATCCCGCCGTTCACTCCCTCTGAGGCCGACCTCAGTAGCAGCGAGCCCTGGCGGATGCAGCAGCAGGACGTGGAGAGGGTCCAGGAGTTCCGAAAGTGCATCGAATGCTTCCTGTGCCAGGACGTGTGCCATGTCCTTCGAGACCACGAACTCAAGCAGGCCTACTTCGGCCCACGCTACATGATCCGGATCGCGAGCCTGGAGATGCATCCCAAGGATGTGCTCGACCGGCGCCCGCTGCTCAAAGGGCACGCCGGCGTGGGCTACTGCAACGTGACAAAATGTTGCCAGGAGGTGTGTCCCGAGCACATCCACATCACAGACAACGCGATCATCCCGCTCAAGGAGCGCATGGATGATGTCTACTTCGATCCACTGCGATCGGTTATTCGACGTCTGGGCGGTGGCAATCGGAAGCGCGGCTGACTCAGGCAACTCCGGCGCCCAGGTATACCTCGACCATTCGTAAGTAGTTATTCGCAATCATCCGGCTCGCGCCCTCACGGTCCAGCTTCCCCGCCAGCCAGTCTCTGAGTGCTCGCTGCCAGATTGTTCGCCCGATGGCAAAGCCGATGAAACCAGACACGCCCGCTTCCTGTCGCAACCAGTTCTCAAGCGTTGTCTCGCGGGCCCCGCGGCCAAGGATGATGCAGGCCACCCCCTCGCGACCGCCACTTCGCGCCCTTTCGGCCACCCGTTCATAGTCCTCGCGTCGGTCGAGGCCTTCGATCTTCCAAATCTCGGGCTCGACACCGGCTGCCTGCGCCTCCACGATCGCGCGAATCGTCAGCTCCGGACGGATTTCCCGGTCGTAGACATCCGAGTCGCCGCCGACCTTTTCCAATTGAGCTGGCTCAGGCGGCACCAGGAGCTCGAACAGGAGCCTGCGGTCATGGCCGCGCAGCCAACTCGAGAGTTCCGCCAGCCGTGTCAGCTGTCGCGTGTTCATGACAGAGCCGCCGTCGGGGTTGTAGCGCACAAGGACCTTGGCGTAAGCGGGATCGAAGGTTTCGATGTGCTTGCGGAAATCGGCGCCATACTCGAAGTTGAACTCGTTTTGGCCGCTCTTCTCGACCGGCATGGCGAGCGTGTAGCCGCTGGCCTTTGCGGTCCGCGCCACCTCAGCGCCGAACTGCTCGTCGACAAGTAGTCCAGCGTTCGCCATCGGTACACCCTCGAGCACAGCCAAGTTCAGGCCCTCGAAGATGACGCGCTTCGCGTCTGCAATCCGCGCGGTCTCCTCGCGAGTTGGCTTGCCCCTGATGTCAAACAGGCCTGTTGTGAATGAACCGCGTTGGTCGAACGCGAGCATGAAGAGGTTCTTCGGCTGAGTTGGCATCACTCAGAGCATCACGCGATTGCTAGGGGCCCTCGTCGTACTCGTGAGTCATCAGTGTGTCCTCCAAATGAGGCAGGCGGTTGGGGTCTACCAGCACCGCACAATTGAGCCTGACGACCGGAGCTCGACCAGGGTGAAGGCGCGCCGCGATAAGGACAGAAAAGAGCGAGATGATCGTCTCCCTCGGGTACATAGCGGCGTACGTGCTTATCGTTGGAGTCGCATCCTTCGCTGAGAGCCCCATCAGCCAGAGGCTTGGCGCTTTTCAGCTCAACGTCCTGATCCGAGTTGGCAGCCTGGCTGCCGGCGCAGCGGCGCTCCTCGCAGTGCATGGCCTCGCACTTCCCTCAGGACCATATGTGCTTGCCGGTCTCGGCATCGGCCTCGTCACCGGCGTCGGGTCGATCTGTTACTGCCTCGCCCTCGACTCGATGTCGGTCTCGTTGGTGGTCACCTTCTCCAACCTGTACATCGTGGGCACTGTAGTTCTTGGGGTCGTGGTGCTTCGCGAGCCGGTGACTGCGTTGAAGGTGGCCGGACTTGCAGCAACATTGGCAGGAGTGCTGATTCTCGCTCACCCTCCTGGAAGGTACGGAGTACGCACCGAGACCGGCGCCCGGGGTAAGGCGATACCCGTCCGCGGTTTCATCATCATGGCTGCGTACGTCGTCCTCGTTGGTGTGGGAGCCTTCCTTGAAAAGCCAGCGCTCAGGGGCCTTGACCCTACGCAGCTGAACGCCGTGCAGTCCCTCGCCATGACGGTGGTTGCTGGTGTCGCGCTTGCGTTCGCTGGCCCTCCGCTGCCGAAGGGGAAACGCACCTTGGCCGGGATCGGGGTCGGCACGATGATCGGAGTAGCCTCCGTGTTCTACTTCGTTGGGCTTCGGGACCTGCCCGTGTCCGTCGCGGCCGCTTCGTCCAACGCATATATCGTCGTCACCGTGCTGCTCTCGACCGTCGCGACGCGCCAGCCGCTCACTGGACCGCGGGGTGCAGGAATCGCACTGACGCTGGTTGGAGTGACTTTGCTTGCGCTTTCGGCCGGCTGAACCCGCTTTCGAAGCGCCGCGCTGCACTCGAGGTGGACAGCCTCGGAACCCCGACCCTGCACACCAGACTTCATCACCTGCCGCCAGGTAGTGCGGGGGCCGGCCGCTGGACCCGGCAGGGGTGCTGACCACCTGCCTCATTCGAGGCAATGAGTTACTGGCCGATCGCAGGGCGACGATCCGGCCCCAAGTCCATAGGGTGATGAGAATGTCAGGTCACCATCGAGAGTGGCGGGTTACACGGGCGTTGGATGGGAGCTGGTCATGGAATCGGATCGCAGCGCTCATCTACCACTGGCTGTGCATTTGCTCATGTCTCTCTGCAGCGGGCCCGTTCGTCAACTTGAGATCCGACAGCGAGAGCCCGAACGCACCTGCTGACCTCGACACCCAGTTAGAGGACATCCTTGACTGCGTCTGGCGTGAAGAGCGTATCTGGCGAGTTGAGAACCGCATTCAGGCGTCTCTGGGAGACATGCCTCGCGAGCAGCCACCTTTCAGAAGCGAAAGCGACTCGGGTGACGGCGGGTCGGTGCGCCGAGACAACACGTAACCAAGAACGTTGACCATGCCGCTGCCCGCGCTTGCCGGCCAAGGCCAGACGGTGCAAGCTTGTGGAGGGCCGATGGTTGACATGGAGAACGCGCCGAGCCGAGACCTCAATCCGGTGGCGACCAGGACCCTGACGCAACTCCCCGGAGGGGTTCCCGAACCGAAGGTGACACACGCTACGCACCCCCAAAAACCGGGATGACATCGACCCTCTGGCTGGCTGGCGAATCGGCTCTTCTGCCAAGTCGAATCCAGATGGCCTTCACCCTCGCATACCACGTCATCCTGGTGCCGCTCGGTGTCGCCCTGCCCACGCTGACTCTCCTGATGGAAGGGATAGGCCTTGCAAGGAAAGACAAGGTCGCGCTCAAGATCGCGCGGCGCTGGTCGGTGGTGATGGCAGTGCAGTTCGCCGTCGGTGCGGTAACTGGGACCATCCTTTCCTTCGAGTTCGGCATCCTGTGGCCGCGCATGATGGGCCGCTTCGGCTCCGCATTCGGCCTGGGTTTCGCGATCGAGGGCCTGGCCTTCTTCATGGAGGCGATCTTCATCGGCATCTACCTATACGGTTGGCGGCGCCTGCGGCCGAAGACCCACTTCCTGCTCGGTCTCACGCTCCCGCCCGCGGGTCTGCTGGGTGCGTTCGGCGTCCTCTCGTCAAATGCCTGGATGAACACGCCCGGCGGCGTGACGCTAAATGCTGGGAGGGTGGTCGATGTCGATGTCGTGGCCGCGCTCTTCACGCGTGCACTGGGCTACGAGTTCTGGCATTTCGTGATCGCGATCTACATGACCGCTGGTTTCGCGGTCGCCTCGATTTACGCGGTGAGCTGGCTGCGTGGTCGGCGTGGCCACTATCAGCGATTGGCTTTCGCGGTTCCTTTCACCGTCGCAGCTGCCCTGACACCTGTGCAGCTGGTGGTGGGCGATCTTTCAGCGCGGGCGCTGGCGCAGGATCAGCCGGCAAAGTTCGCTGCGATGGAGGTGACGTGGCAAACACGAGATCACAACCCCGAGGTCATCGGCGGTTTGATCGATAGCTCGGGGCAAGTTCACTTTGGAATCCCGGTGCCCAGCCTCGACTCCTTGCTCGTCGGCTACTCGCCTGGGGCTGTCGTGCGAGGACTCACAAGCTTTGCCGCCGATGCCAGGCCAAGCATCGTCGAGGTGAATATCACGCATCTTGCATTCGACCTCATGGTCGGATTAGGCACCATCGGCGCAGCGCTGGCTGCGTGGTACTTTTGGGTGCTCCTGAGACGCCGGCGCCTCCCCGACTCAACCTGGTTTTACCGACTCGCGGCGGCGGCTGGAGTCGGCTGCTACGTGGTCGTGGAGTCGGGCTGGGTCACGACTGAGGTCGGGCGCCAACCCTGGATCGTCTACGGCGTGATGCGTGTCTCGGATGCGGTCACATCAGCGCCGGCGTTCTTTGTCTGGACATCGCTCGCGTTCCTGGTCGTGATCTATGCGTTGATCGCGTATTTCTTCGTCAGCCTGTTGACAAGGCTTGCGGCACGGTGGAGGCACGAGGACTCGCTGGAGACTTCCTCGCCGGAAGAAGGTGCACCTTATGGCCCGCGCCCGGAGGGTTTCCCTGAAGCGGGGAGGCAGACTCTCGACACATGACCAGCCTCACGCCGGATTTGATCGCCTTCGTCTTGTTGCTTACGATTGCCGCTTACAGCACCGCTGGCGGGGTGGATTTCGGCGCCGGGATCTGGGATCTTCTGGCCGGTAACAGCAAACGTGGCAGCGAGGCGCGTGCCCTCATCGACCATGCGATGGCCCCCGTATGGGAAGTCAACAACGTCTGGTTGGTACTCGCGATTGTTTTGTGCTGGACGGGTTTTCCTTTGCTGTTTCAAGCCGCCTTCGCCAGCCTTTACCCGCTGTTCACGATGGCCCTGATCGGGCTCATCTTGCGCGGGGCGTTTTTCGCGTTCCGGCACATCGCGGATGATCCCCGCGCTCACCGCATCGCCGATCTGGTGTTCGGCATCTCCTCGGTACTGACACCATTTTTCTTCGCGGCGTGCCTCGGCGCCATCGCGTCCGGTCGTGTGTCCGCCGGCGGACCGAGCCAGTCCGTCTGGCAGGTCTCATTCAGCCCGATGTCGATCGCATTCGGCCTGGTCTCCCTTGCCGCCACCGCATTCAGCGGCGCGTCATTTCTGGTGGGCGATGCCAGGCGCTATGACGCGCCGGAAATGGTCCGGTACTTTCGTGGTCGGGCCGTCGCCGCGGCGATCACACTGATCGTGGTCGGCTCGGTTGCACTGGTCGCGATCGGCTTCGTAGCGCCGACACTCTTTCGGTCCATGCTCGCCGGATCAGGATTGCCTTTCGCGCTGCTCACGATGGTCTCCACACCCCTGGTGGCCGTTCTGCTCTGGAGAGGCATCTACCGCTGGTATCGCGTGCTCACTGTAGCCGCAGTCGGATCGATGGTATTCGCCTGGGGCTTCGCCCAATCGCCGTACCTTCTACCGGGCCAGCTGACCATCTCCCAAGCGATCGCGCCGTTCGCGACGCAGGTGCTGCTTCTGATCGTCGTCTGCGCAATGCTCATCGTGATCGTGCCGGCGATGGGTCTTCTCTATTACCTGGACCAGCGGAGTGCGCTGGATTCGCCTGAAGCGTGACCGATCACATGGCGCGTCCCGCGGGACGCGACATCCGTACCCGAAGGCACCGCCATGAGGCGCTAGGCCGTGAGGCGGCGCAGCAATCGCGCCGAAGCTGCTATCCCAGCTATACACGACAGCGCGAGCACCGCCAGATCGACGGCGATGTTGCTCGGCGTGTCAATCAAAAGACCGCGGAGCGCGTCGATCTCGTACCTGAGCGGGTTGATCGTGCTGAGGGCCTGCAGCCAGCCTGGCATGACTCCGACCGGGTAGAGAGCGTTGGAAGCGAAGAAAAGGGGCATTGTGATCGCCTGGCCAATACCCATCAGCCGGTCGCGTTTCAAGACGATGCCGGCGATCGTCAGCGACAGCGTCGTAAAGAATGCAGACCCGAGCACGATGGCTAGCCCGGCAACCAGGTACACGAGTGGATTGAGCGGCAATCTAACCCCAAGCACGACGGCCAGAACGAGGACGACAACCGCCTGGATCAGTCCACGAATGGCTGCACCGAAAGCCTTGCCGGCCACCAGGGCGGTCGTGGGTGTCGGGGTGCTGAGCAGCTTGGTCAGGATCCCGGCATCCCGCTCCCAGATGATCTGTATGCCGTAAAAGATGGAGATGAACAGCGCCGACTGTGCGATCACGCCTGGCGCAATGAAGTCGAGGTACGGAACGTTGCCCGATGGTATGGCCTTGATCCGAGAGAAGGTTTCGCCAAAAATCACCAGCCACAACGCCGGTTGGATGGCTCGCGTGTAGAGCTCGCTGCGGTCGTGGCGGATCTTGGCCACCTCCACCCAGCAGAGCGTCAGGACGCGGCTGACCAGAAGGCCCGCCCACGTTTGATGGCGGGCCTGGTCAGCCCAACCGACTGACAGTTCGACGGACGGAGCGGACATCTCGCAGGTCACCTCCTGCATCGAGAGTCCCGTCGCCGGCAAAGTGGCGGAATACATCTTCGAGAGTCGAGCCGGCCCCTTCGTCAGACTTCAGATCGACGGGCTTGCCGATGGCTGCGATTTTGCCGTGGTGCATGAGCGCGACGCGATCGCACAACTGGTCTGCCTCCTCCATGTAGTGGGTGGTGAGCAAGATCGTCGTACCGGTCTCGTGGCGCATGGTTTGCACTCGTTCCCAAACATCACCACGTGCGATTGGATCAAGACCGATCGTAGGCTCGTCGAGCACGAGCAGCCTCGGGCGGTTGACAAGCGCCTGGGCAAGCTCGAGCCGGCGAACCATGCCTCCCGAGTAGGTGGACACGAGGCGGTTCTGCACCTCCGACATTCCCATCTGGTCGAGCGCCTCGGAGATGGTCTGCGCACGGAGCCGTCGAGGCACGTCATAGAGACGCGCGAACAGGGCCACGTTCTCTCTGCCGGTGAGCGAGCCGTCTGCCGATAGCTGCTGAGGCACATAGCCGGTCAGACGCCGAACCTCCATTGATTTCCGCCGGACATCGAAACCGAACACACTTGCGCTTCCCGAGTCAGCCGCCGTCAGCCCGACCAGGATCCTGATCGTGGTCGTCTTCCCCGCCCCATTAGGACCGAGAAGCCCGACGATCTCGCCGGGAGTGACGTCAAAGCTGATCTGATCGAGCGCGCGTGTTTCGTTGAAACGCTTGGAGAGCTCAGACACACGGATCGCGTCGGGCGACGACGAACTACTCACCTTCACTCCGAAACTCACCTTGGCGCGCCAGGCGGGTGAGCCGGCGGAGACTCTCGACGAGGTCTCGGCGCTGGGTCGTCGTCAGCTCGCCGGCAGCCTCCAAGAGAGGGCTGTCGCGAAAGAATTTATGGTCGGCGAGGACCGCCTTTCCATTGGCCGTCAGAGCCACGAGGATGCGGCGACGATCATCAGTGTCGATGGCTCGCGTTATGAAGCCATTGTGATCTAGCTTCTGGAGTAGTCGCGTCAGGGTCGGAGCCGCGATACCAAGCTCGGCTGCGATCGCGCCGGCGGGCCGCGGGCCATGCCGCAAACGTCCCAACACCCGGCGCTGGCCGAACGTCAATCCGGTCGACCGCCAGAGCTCGAGGAGTGCCGGTTCGACCAGGCTGACCACGTCAGCCAAAGAGCGAACAACGTCTTTGGGGGTGGTCGCAGGCGTCACCAGGCCGCTGCCCGCGGATGAAGATACCTTTAGCATCTAGCTAAATATTAGCAGCCGTACAACGACTCACCGCTGTCTCCACATCCTGCTGGGCTCACTCTGATCGAGGCGGCGCTGTAATCTCGCCGGGTGCCTAAGTACGTCCGGGCCGACGGGCTCGAGAAGGTCACCGGCCAGGCGCGCTACGCAGCGGACCTGCTGCTTCCGGGCATGCTCGAAGGGCGCCTGCTGCTGGCCGGCCGGCCCCACGCGCGCATCAAGGGCATCGACACGACCAGGGCTCAGCGCCTTCCCGGCGTGGTCGCGGTGATCACACAGGCCGACGTCCCCGACCTCCGCTACGGGAGCGCCGTCAAAGACCGCACGCTCTTCGCCGATGGCGTGATCCGCTTCGAGGGCGAGGTCGTCGCAGCGGTCGCGGCTCGCACGGCAGAAATCGCCGCGGCGGCGATCGAGCTGATCGCGTTGGACCTCGAGGATCTACCCGCCGTCACCGATCCAGAGGTCGCCCTTCAGCCACACAGCGCCCTGGTGCATCCGGACTGGAGGTCATACACGGCTTATGACGGCCTCATCCGCGGCGCCAACGACTGCGCTTACGTGACCATCGTCAAGGGCGACGCCGCCGCCGGGTTCGCCCAGGCTGACGAGGTGATCGAGGAGCGATACGTCTGCGATCAGTCGCACCCCGTGCCGATCGAGCCCCACGCGGTGGTCGCCCAATGGCAGGGCGACAAGGTCACCGTCTGGTCCACAACGCAGGTGCCGTTCTCCGCTCGGTCGGGCGTGGCTGAGACGCTCCAGATGCCGGAGAGCAATGTGCGAATCGTGGTCCCGCATCTCGGCGGAGGTTTTGGCGGCAAGTGCGAGTTTCACTTCGAGGCGCATGTCGCCGCCCTGGCGCGGAAGGCGGGCCGGCCGGTGCGTGTCGTGTTCAACAGGCACGACGAATTCGTGGCACCCGACAAGGTCAATCACCCGATCGTCATCGATTTGAGGACTGGGGTCACCAGCGAAGGTGTTATGACCGCGCGCTCGGCGCGGATCGTCCTGGACACCGGCGCCTACGCTTCTGATGCGCCCAGCATCGCCGAGATCGCAACCATGATGGCCGCGGGGCCCTACGACATTCCGAACCTGGACATCACCGCCCACACCGTCTATACGAACAAGACGCCGGCGGGATCCGTGCGAGCGCCTTCGGGCCCGCAGGTCGCGTGGGCCGTGGAGCAGCACACCGACGAGGTGGGAAAGCGGGTGGGGCTCGACGGTTACGAGATCCGGGTTCGCAACCTGCTGGAGGACGGCGACGAGGGACCCACCGGCCAGAGGATGAAGGCTGTGGGCGCGAAGGCCTGCCTGGAGAAGGCGGCCCAGCTGATCGGTTTCAAAAGCGCGGTTCCTGCCGGCGAAGGTATCGGACTCTCGTGCGCGTGGTGGTTCAGCTTCCCGGCGGCCTCCTCAGTCGACCTGAAGGTGAACGCCGACGGCTCGGCGACGCTCGTGACGGGGGCGCAGGAAAACGGATCGGGAGCTGTGATGGGCCTGGCGCTCATCGCGGCTGAGGAGCTTGGAATCAGGCCTGAGCGAGTGTCGATCCTCTACCAGGACACGGACGCGGGAGCGTGGGACATGGGCAGCTCGGGCAGCCAGACGACCTTCAACAACGGCCGCGCTGTCATCACCGCGGCCGCCGAGATTCGCAAGCGAATCCTCGCTTTTGCCGCCGAGAAGCTCGAGGCCTCGGCGGACGACCTCGAGATAGTCGATGGAATCGTTCGGGTCCGCGGTGTCCCAGGCACCGCGATGTCTGTCGCGGAGGTCGCGGGGGCCTTGTTCGCCAATGGTCATCTGCTGACGGCGCAGGGCGCCGCGATCGTCGATCCGCTGCCGGACAATTTCGGCGCCTCGTGCTCGGGGCGGGTCGTTTTCCCAGCCTTCGCCGACCCGACCTTCACCTGCCAGGCAGCTCGCGTCGCGGTCGATCGTGACACCGGGGTCGTCCGCGTCATCGAGCTGGTGGCGGCACACGATTTCGGTCGCGTGCTCAACGCCGACGGAGCGCGCGGCCAGGTCGAGGGTGGGGTGGTACACAGCATCGGCATGGCACTGACCGAAGGCACCGTGTACCGAGAGGGCCGCCAGGTGAATCCCCACCTGCTCGATTACAAGCTGCAGACGGCCGCCGACGCGCCCGCGATCCGGGTCGTGTTCATCGAAACCTCGGGCGCAAGTGGGCCTCGCGGAGGCAAGGGAGTGGGGGAGCCGCCGATCATCGCGGCCGCCGGAGCGGTGGCAAATGCAATCTCGAGTGCCACCGGCGCGCGTGTCCGCAGCCTTCCCATGACAGCGCCGCGGGTATGGGCGACGGTCCACGGGGGCGGCAAGCAGTGATCGAGCACACATACTTCGAGCCGGCCGATCTCGATCAGGCTCGATCGATGCTCGCTCAGCACAGCGGAGCCCGGGTCGTGGCCGGTGGCACGGACCTCGTCGTCGGCGCGCGGAGTGGCAAGGCTGCCCTACCCAGCCGGCTGATCGCGATTCACCGCTTGAAGGAGCTTGCCGGTCTCGAGCCTGCCGAAGCTGGAGGGCTCGAGATCGGCGCCCTGGCAACCCACGGTGATCTCGAGGCGTCAGGCCTCATCGCCAGGTCCTGGACCGCGCTATCCGACGCCGCGGCTCTCGTCGGATCGCCGGCCACTCGCCACGTGGGCACGGTCGGCGGCAACGTCTGCAACGCATCGCCCGCGATGGAGCTCGGCAGCCCGCTGCTGGTCTTCGACGCGAGCGTCGAGCTCGCGTCCATCAACGGTTATCGGAGCATGCCCTTCAGCTCGTTTGTCACCGGCCCGGGACTCACCGCGGCGCAGCCTGACGAGCTGATGACGGCGGTGGTGCTGCCCGCGCCGAAGGTAGGGGGGAGAGCCGGCAGCGCATACCTCCGCCTCGAGTACAGGCAGGCGATGGAAATTGCGATCGTGGGAGCCGCCGCGATGATTTGCATTGACGGCCGCGACCACTGCACCGAGGTGCGGGTTGCGCTCACAGCCGTTGCGCGCACCTGCGTGCGAGTGCACGACACGGAGGAGATGCTGCGGGGCAAGACAATCGATCCCGAATCAGTGCGCCGGGCCGCCCAGGCCGCGGCCGGCTCCGCGACCCCAATTGACGATGTTCGTGCCACCGCCGAGTATCGGCGAGCGATGGTGCCGGTCATGGTGGAGCGCGCGCTGATGAGGGCTCTCGAGCGTGCGAGAGAGAGCGACACCACATGAGATATCGACTGATGCTCGAGGTCAACGGTGTCACATACGAAGAACAGGTGGAGCCACATCGCTCGCTTCTTTCAGTCCTCCGCGGTGAGCTCGGTCTGACCGGAACCAAAGAAGGTTGTGATGACTCGGAATGCGGCGCCTGCATGGTGCTCGTCGGCGGAAGACCGGTGAACTCGTGCTCGTACCTGGCGCTGCAAGCAGGCGGTCGGGATGTGCAGACGGTCGAAGGACTGTCGGCGGATGGTGTGCTGCACCCGCTGCAGGCTGCGTTCCTGGACCAGGGCGGTGTGCAATGCGGTTTCTGCACGCCCGGGATGCTGATGAGCGCGAAAGCGCTGCTCGATCAGAACCCTCATCCGACCGAGGCCCAGGTCAAGCGGCACCTCGGAGGCAATCTATGCCGCTGCACGGGATATGCGGGAATCGTGAGGGCGGTCATGAAGGCGGCCGCCGCCGGTTAGCGGCGCGGCGTGCACGTCGACACGTCTCCGCAGCACCGCTTTGTGGTGCTCGCCAGTCGCTCTTAGACTTTCCCACGCGGCGATGCCTCGTCCACACAAGATCGCGATCCTGACTCGTGAATACCCACCCGAGGTCTACGGTGGCGCGGGCACCCATGTCGAATACCTCACGCGTGAGCTGCGCCGGCTGACCGAGGTCTCGGTCCACTGCTGGGGAGCTCCACGGACCGAGCCCGGCGTGACAAGCCATCAGCCGTGGAACGCCCTGTCAGAACCGAAGCCGGAGTCGACCACGCTTCAAGCGATCTCGATCGACCTCGCGATGGCTGCGGCGGTCGAGGGCGTCGATCTCGTCCACAGCCATACCTGGTACGCGAACTTCGGCGGCCACCTCTCCAGGCTGATGTGGTCGATTCCACACGTCATGACCATCCACAGCCTCGAGCCGCTCAGACCCTGGAAGGCCGAGCAGCTCGGAGGCGGCTACGCCCTGTCCATGTTCTGCGAGCGCACCGCGATCGAGGCCGCACACGCTGTGATCGCGGTCTCGCACGGGGTTCGCCAGGACGTGCTGAAGTGCTACCCGGCAGTCAACCCGGATCGCGTCCACGTGATCCACAACGGAATCGATCCTGAGATCTACCGGCCTCAACCGTCGCCGGAGACCCTGACGCGATTTGGCGTCGACCCGGGCCGGCCGTTTGCTTTTTTCAACGGCCGCATCACCAGGCAGAAAGGCCTGCCACTGCTTCTCGCCGCGGCCCTCAAGCTCGATCGCCGGTACCAGGTGGTCATCGCGGCCAGCAGCCCGGATACACCCGAAATAGACGCGGAGGTGACGGCCCTGGCTCGCCGCGTCTCGGAGGAGCGGGGCAACCTGGTCTGGATCGACCATTTCATCTCTCGGGATGAGTTGATTCATCTTCACTCTCACGCAGGTGTGTTCGTCTGCCCCTCGATTTACGAACCTTTTGGGCTCGTGATCCTGGAAGCGATGGCGTGCGAGACGCCTGTCGTGGCGTCGCGAGTGGGCGGAATCCCGGAGATCGTGGTCGAAGGCGAGACCGGTTACCTGGTGGATCTCAACCCGGCTGACCCCGATGCCTTTACGAGCGCGCTGGCCGGCCGCCTGGAGCTGCTTTTAGGAGACGCGACGCTGGCCACCAGGATGGGCAAGGCAGGACGCGAGCGCGTGCTGCAGCACTTTGGTTGGCCGGCCATCGCGTCCCAGACCGTCCTGCTTTACGACAGGCTTCTGAGCTGAGAGTGGGCGGCTAGATTTCCTCGGCGTCGCCTCGAGGATGGACGCAAGCGTGTTCGCCTCCGCTCTCAACCTGCTCGCCTCATCGACGCGGCCGAGGCGTTCATATTCGACCGCGACCGCCGTGCGCTCCGAGACCTCCGCACGAACAATCTCGAGGACATCCTGGTCAGAGAGCTCCCTCCTCGCCGCTTCTCCGGCACCGACGCCAAGCCGGATGTCAGCAGACGTTCCGCCTTTTGGCGCCGGCGCGCGCGAAGCGTCCACCGCTTCCGCGTTGTCGATTGCACTCATGGCGGACCGGATCGCCGCAACGGCGATGTTGTCGCGCGCGGTGAATGCAACCTTTAGAGATTCTCTGAAGCGACGGCGCAGGCGATCCCTGTAGCGAGGTGATTCCATCGGCGCTCTCCATTTTCGCCGCCTCGAGACCATGCGTTTCATGGGTCAGTGGCAATGAGGAGGGAGATCGGACTAGTCCCAGTGCGCGAATCCTCCACGCACGCCTTGCGCGCCGATGCGATAGCGGTCGCGGCCAAGTGCCAGGGCGGTCGCCACCACGAGCAAGACAACGGCCACCGCGGCGAAGGCGGCGAACAGATACCCGGCTTGCGCGACGGTCAACAGCGCACGCAGCGAAACGACCGCCATGGCTGCCCCGCCGCCCGCCAGAAGGACGCGGCTGCGCAGCGCTATTCCCGCGCCGACCGTGATCGCGCCCTCGATGAGCAGCACCACCAGCCAGTAGATGTCTCCCGACACGGTCAGCACCGCTGCCCAACCCATCACCAGTCCGAGGCCGGCGGCAACGATCAGCTGCCTCATGTGTATTTCGACGTGGAACTCTTGCTCCGAGCGCAGGCGGATGCCACACGTGACAAGTCCCAGGCCTGGCGGCACGAGCTGCCAGGACGGAAGCCCGGCGTCACGCGCGACGAAATATCCGGCGGTGGTCGCGGCGATGATCGCCAGGTAGAAGTTGGGCCGGTCTCGGTAGGTCTGAGCATCGAGCCACAGCACGCCGCCAGTGATCAGCAAACCAACCGCCGCCAGCACCGCGCCCAGGCTGTGAGCGCCGGCGCGGTCGGGGAAGAAGAATCCAGCCGCGCCGGCGACACCCAGCAAACCGAGTCCGAGGTAGCGCTGCATGTCGACCATCTGCTCGTGATCAAGCCAGAGCGTCGAGATTCGGCCCGCGACCCAGATAAGCAATCCGAGCATGCCAAGCGCGGCCGCGTAGTAGATCGTGTCCGAGTTGTGGGCGTCAAGCAGCGTGACCGCTCCCATCAGCGCACTTGCCGCCGCCACAGGCAGCACCCAGCGCGCGCGCTCCTGGATCGCGGCCGTGTAAACCTGCGGCGCGTACGCGAGCAGCGCGATCCCAGCCGGGTCCGGGTATCCCCCGGCGGACATCGCCAGGAGTGCGCCGGCGGCAATGGTGATCCCTCCGGCCTCGATCGAAAGCGCCCACCTGCGCCCGAAGCTCACCCTGACCATGAGGCCCACGAGGCCCACGATCCAGGCCAGCCCCGCCATCCAGACTTCTTCCAGCTCCGCGTCCTGGGTGCGTCCGAGCGCGACGACAACCAGGTGCAACGCGGGCACGAGCAGGAGTGAGGCCGGGTAGGCCAGTAACCAACCGCGGCGCCGGATGCCGGCGCTCAGCGTGAGAGCAGCGAGCGCGATGAATTCGACCGCCATCAGAGCCGGCAGCGCCTGCGTGTACGGCCAGAGGTAGATGACCGGAGCCAGGACGAGGACCGCGCCGATCGAGTACGACCGCTCCACCCGCGATTTCGCGCGCACGTGCCATTCGGCGTGCGCGGCCGCGATCGCCAGCGCGATCAAACCCAGGTAGGCCGCGTCGAGCCGGAGCACCGCGGTTCCAAGCAGGACAGCGATGGTGGCCGAAGCGGCGGCGAGGGCGCGGACGGCAGGCTGCAAACGGCGCACGAGCGGCACTGCCGGAATGAGCGACCAGCCGAACAGGAACGCGGCGCAGACCAGTGCCGTGGCCGACTGCTGCCACTGCGGCAACTCTTGCCTCAGCGCGAGCACGCCGCCGAGCAATGCGGTCGCGAACAGGACCGCGAATGCGCTCTCTTCGAGGTGCGGGCGCGGCTCGACGCGACGCAGCGCCACCCACATGCTGGTCAGCGCAAGCGCCGCCAGCGCGACTCCGGCCCCTTGCCAGGGACGTGCGACGGTCGCCAGGACCAGTGATGTGGCGGACATCGCGAGCGTGCCCCAGGCGATCCACGGCGTCTCGGCGTTGGCGCGCGCCAGGGTCTGCCACCAGTAGCCGGCGGCGATCAATCCGAACGCGATCGTGAACCGCCACCACAGCAGGTTGTCAGGGCCGGCGAAGCACAGGAGCAGCGCCGCCAGGGCGGTGATGTGTACGAACCAGCGGCGCCCGGCGACCGACACGGAGTGCCGGCTC
>JBOHUQ010000080.1:0-7938 GCA_050734495.1 Candidatus Dormibacteraceae bacterium | reverse complement strand
GTGTCCGATGCCGAAATCAGCAGCATCAGCCTGCGACCGCACGCCTTCCACGGCGAATGGAACTACTGCCTCGACCCACATGCAGGTCGCCGTCAACCGTCAGGGTTATTTCGCTGAGGGCCCTTAGGCTTAGGTAGCGATCGCCCCGGCGCGCGCGAACGCGAAACGGAGAGGCCCCCTCCCCACCTCGCTCCGTCCCGCGACCGCCTTACGCGGAGTTAGAGGTTCGAGTCCACCGCAGCCCACCATGGTTTGCATTACGCGAATCGAAGATGTCACCTCGGCGGTTTGGTCGGCTTGGGGCAAAGGAAAGAGAGGCCCTAGACACGGGCCTCTCACCAAGTGTCGATTTCAGCTGATTCGGTTCGCCTAAACCTCGTCAGGCGGGCAGCAAGTCAAGGGGCGGGAGCAGGCTGAGGTCAGTCGTCGCGTCAGGCCCCGCGGCGTCGTTGGTCCCGCCGCCGTTGTCGGAGGCGCTGCTGAACGTGGAGAGCGGTCTCGAATCGACCTGCGGACCCCTCCTCAGGTACAACGCGTCCAGACCAAGAATTACCCGCTGCGCTCGGTTACCAGGCGGTTGGTTCGAGCCTAACGGCAAGGAGCCGATCCAACTGACCTTGGCGCAATCCAGCATGGCGATCTGGTCGGTGAATGCGCCAATCTTCAACTCCGCTACGAATGCCAATACCGCGCTGGACGGGTGGACAGCGGCGATCGACCCACATTGAGCCGGGTTTGGACTGATCTGCAATGGCTATAAGTCAGCAGCGATCAGCGAACGACTTGAACTCGTCTATCGACGGAGCGCCATCTCGCATCGGCGGTCAGGATCGCTGAAGCGCCTGTGACGCGGCCGACCGCGAGCACCAGAGCGTCAGGCAGCCTGAGCGACTTGTGGCTAGCACGTAGCGCCGCGGCATTCTTAGCCACATCGCTATCGATCGGGTACACGATGTCGACCACCGAATCGACGAATGCCTCGGTTCGCCTGATGGCGTCTGCTCCGAGGCGGCTTGCCCCCACCAAAACTTCGGCAAATGCGCTCGCCGGCAGCTGGATCTGACGGCCACGAGATCGGGCTGAGCGTAAGGACTGGACTGCAGCGTCGTGATGTCCATCCTGGGGGTCCAAGACTCCCACAAGCACACTGGCGTCTACGACTACTGGGCCCACTCGTCCCGCAACTTCTCGAGTTGCGTAGCTGCGGCTAACCTGGGAATCGATCCGGCGAACTCGTCAAGTGGATCGACCGAGCGCTGTAGAAGAATCCGGCCGTCCCCTTTGGCACTCACTCGTAAGACATCACCTTGGGAGATGTGCGCAGCAGCCAGTGCCGCGATAGGGAGGGTCACCTGATTCTTTCTAGAAAGCCGAGTCGTGCCGCGGCTCCGACCTCGCTTTACTTTAGTAGACACAGGTAAAGGTTAGCACGAACCCCCAGTTTCTTAGGAAGGGATGCGGGCGTCTGGACTATGGAGCTGTCAAAGACCACGCATACAGGATCGCGGTCGAGGTCGAACGCAGATAGGTCTGCGGAAAGTCAGTCCACGCGAACAATGAGAGTCCACCTTGCGCCACCGCGTCAGCGGCCTGAGCAGCCGGCGCACGCCGCCTGCACTCGGCTACCGCCAAGCAATAAGAAGCGCCGCCAGAGAGTCGGTGTGTACGCGGTGACGAGCAACTTGAGCGATCGGCGGAGGGCCGGGAGAGTTCGCAGCCAGCGTGGCCAGGTTGAGATGGAACAGATAGAGCGGTGTGGGGCCAAGGAACAGCAGGGCGAATAACAGGCTAACCGAGGAAGTGGTCGCCGACCGCCCGCGCCACTTCGATAGGCGCCTTCCTGTTGATCCCGAAGTGGTCCAGGGCGGGAAACTCTTTCGTGATGGACTCCTGCAAGACGTTCGCGAGGCGCTCCATCGATAGCAGCACCCATCTGCTGTCGCTCTTTCCACCGTACATCAGGAGCACGTTTGCCGAAATCTCTCGATAGTTCCGGTAAGAGCTGTCCAGACGCGCCACCTCTGTGTGTTCTCGGAGGTTCTCGTTCAGAAGCCGAAGCATCGATTCACGCTCGCGCCGTGGGATGAAGAAGGAAAGCAGAACCTTAATCAGCCAATGCGGCGTTTTGCGAGCGCGCTCTGGACCGACTCCCGTTGTGAATGTAGCGAACGCGTCCAGGTACCGCTTGTTGGAAAGATGGTTCGCATATGGCTTCATCCAGTCCATGGGTATCGATCCGTTGATCGATACTCCAGGTTCATACAGGGCGATCTTCGTGATCGACCTGCTATGGCGCGCGAACTCCAAGGTCACCAGGCCGCCATAGCTGTGGCCGACAACGAAAACAGCGCCAGTCTGCTCCTGGACCGCGAGTACGTCGTCGCACTCTTTCGCGATCGTGTAGCCGTCACCTTGAGGTCCACTGAGACCTCGGCCGCGGCGGTCGATGGTGTGGACGGTGAACCGTGCTGCCAGCGCGTTGGCGAAGGCCACGTAGTCTGCGGCCGTTGACAGCGCTCCCGGAATTACGATTACCGAAGGTCCAGTTCCTACGGTCCGGTATGCAATCGTGGTTCCGTCCCGTGAAACGGCGCTGTTTTCGAGTGCTTCCGCCCTAACAGTTTCGATCGTGGTCTTTGTCATTCTTACCCCCTTATCACCGTCGCCATTCGCTTTTCTGCGTATCACCTACGCAGTAGTGCGTATTATATACGCAATAAAATGGCGAGTGTCAAGGGAGGTCAGGCATGGACGATGAAGAACTCAGAGACCTGCCGACGAGCATCGCAATGGCGTGGGGCCTGCGGAATCGGCCAATCAAGGGCCCCAGGCGCGGGCTGAGCCTCGACCGGATCGTCCGGGCCGCGATCAAGGTAGCAGTGGTCGACGGCCTGGCGGGGGTTTCCATGAGCCGCGTTGCGGACGAGCTCGGCGCGTCGACGATGTCCCTGTATCGCTACCTCACGGCCAAGGACGAGCTCCTCACCCTGATGGTGGATACAGCTATTGGGGTGCCCCCCGCGGTGGTCTCGCGACGCGCAGGTTGGCGGAAGGGCCTGTCGCGATGGGCGTACGGCCTCCTATCCGGGTTCCGGCTGCATCCATGGGCGTTACAGATCCCCATCATGGGACTGCCCAACACGCCAAATCAGGTGGCATGGCTGGACGCCGGCCTCAACTGCCTGGCAACCACCCGGCTCAAGGAGAACGAGAAAGCATCGGTCGTACTCCTGGTGAGCGGGTTCGTTCGGAATGACGCGACCGTCTCCGCCAATCTTCTCGCCTACTACGTTGCCTCGGGGGCGCGGATGACGGACGCCATGCGCTCGTACTCCCGCCTGATGACTCAGCTGAGCAGCGGCAACAGATTTCCAGCGCTCCACCGAATGCTGGCGGCGGGGGTGTTTGACAAGGCAGATCCCCCTGACGTGGAGTTTGCCTTTGGCCTCGAGCGCGTATTGGATGGCATCGAGGTACTTGTGGACAAGCGCTCGATGGCAGGGGTCCGAAAAACCGCTGCTCGCGCAGCCCGAGTGAACTCGTAGAGGGTTGCCTTTGGGCTCTGGAGGCATCCTCTCCCTTCGTCGGCCTGGCTATCGACTGGCCATGCGCAACAGCCGGCATCGAGCGATCAGAGTCAAATCTGAATTCGATGTTGGTGCCGGCGCGGGGACTCGAACCCCGGACCCTCGGTTTAAAAGCTCGTCCCGAACTCGGCAGGGCGGCTCCTCAAGACTCCTGCTGAACTCGATTCTCCGCATCTCGCCTCCCCGTGGCTCCTCGAGCCTCCTCGGCTTGGCTATACGAAATGGCTATACACGCGATCAAGGCGCCATTGCCGGCGATAATGCTTCGGCTGCTGCCGGACTGGTTGATTGGTTGCCACCGCCGGAATCCGACACGCCCTCACAGCCTTCGTCGTCGACCAGGTCGTACGTTAGAAGCCGGCCCCCGGGTATCCCATCCGTACGATCCACGTCAGAAACCGGCTCTTGGGAAGGATACGGCCGCCGTTGCGGCCGACCATAACCGTCAGGGGCCCGCGGCGTTCTTCGTTGTAGTGGCAGCTTGAGAGACCGCACCCGCGGCCGAGCTTTCCATCAAGGACGTCATGTTCATCTTTCGATTGGTGTCGGCGTTTGTACTCCTGCTACTGGTCGGCGCGTGCGGGTCGTCGCCGACCTTGTCGAGAAGTCCCTCGTCGACCGCTGCAAGCCATACTCCTGTGCTTGTCGGACTGGACTGGCACCAGAACGGTCCCTCCACGGTGGTTGTGATGAGGCCGGACGGATCAATCATCTCGACACGAACGATTCCCGCCACCTGGCTGGTCGACGAGCACGCGGTTGGCGCCTACATGCTGGTCGCCAACGACGGCTCAGGCAAAGGTTGGACGGTCGACGCCACCGGCACGGTCACAGAGGTGGCGCCTGCCGCGGCTGCCTTTCTTTCGCCACCGGCCGACGGGTCCGGTTGGACGCCACCCTTGATCGTCGATTCCACGACTGCTGTCACGGTCGGGTTTACAAACGACACCGTGACTGCCTATCAAGTCAACCTTGGGAATGGGGCGGTCAAGTCCTTGCTCACCACTCCGCAGACCCATTCGATGGGTCCAGTCCCGCTGCTGCTGCTGGATGTGAGCCGTGATCGAAAAACCGTGTGGGTGCGCAAGGTCACGGATGGCGCAAGCAGCCGGGTCGAGATCGTCGGCATCGACCTGAAGACTGGAACCGTGAACACGCTGGGCGACGCGACCGCGCTCGGTGGTGAGGACATGGGGATAAGCCCCGACGGCAAACTGGTTGCAGCGCAGGAAGACGCGGGGGTTGACAGCACGAACCTTGCCATTCGTCACCTGCACGTCCTGGCGCTCGGGAGAAATGTCGACTCGGACGTCCAGGGGACGGCGCCTTACACGGGCGGGCAGCGTTCGCCGAGCGTGCTCTTTGCCCCCGGCGCAGCGTCGGTGGCCTGGTGGGGAGGGATCGATAACGGATCCATCACCTTTGCCGTCAACGTGGCCCCCGTGGGCGGTGCTGGGCGGAATCTCTATCAGCTCGACACAAACCGCCCCCAGATGACGCACATCATCGAGGCGGTCTACTGGGTCGACTCGGGCACCCTGGTTGTGCAGACCGACTCCACAAGCACACCGGGGGTGTTTCGAGGCGAGGGCCTTCAAGCCTTCACGATCGATGCCGCCACGGGCGCGCAGAAGCCGCTGCCGGACACTCTGCACTATGTCGTCGCCGTACTGAGCTGATCTGACAGTGATGAGCCGGGCGCTCGCTCGCCCCGGCCTCCACCGCGTGGTTGTCACCATAGAGGTGAGCAGCGGGCCGAAAAACCGCTGCTCATCGAGTTCGTACCAATTTGGCCGAAGAGGGCAATCCGCGCCTTGCGGGCCAGTTCCTACGCTGCGTAGCCGCCGGGCAACCGCTGGCTATACGTTGGCTGTACGCCAACCCGGTCGTCGACCATGTTTGACGAATTTTGAATTCGATGTTGGTGCCGGCAACGATGAACTCGAACCCCAGACCCTCGGTTTAAAAGCTCGTCCCGAACTCCGCAGGACGCCTCCTCAAGACTCCTGCCGAACTCGATTCTCCGCGTCTCGCCTCCCCCTGGCTCTTCGAGCCTCCTCGGCTTGGCAATACAAATTGGCTATACATCCGAAGACCTTTAGCGATCGCCCGGCGTGCGCGCACAGGAAACGGAGAGTCTTACGTGTCGAACTGGAGACGGTCGATACGCTCGATCTAACCGACACCGACATTCCGTCGGCAAAGGTCGAGGTGCGGGATGCGCTCGGGCAACGCTACGAGCTGACTTTCAGCGGCTGGCATAGGGTCCAGCACCCGACACCCGACAATCAAACCGTGGCACACGTCGTTGAAGTGCGCGTCAAATCCGGCCGCACGTGGTTCGTCTTCAGATCCCGAAAACCAGGCGGTCGAGTCCTCGCGATTCAGTCAGAGTCGGTTGCAGTTAGGCAGCTGTAGGCACAGAGTCTGCGAGCAGTCGCCTACGTATGACGTCGTAGGCGCTGACCCAGTGAAGCCAGGCTGATCTTTCGACCGGCGATGCTGAATTGGTTCGCGTTACGGAAACTACAGCCCACCAAAGTCTGCGCGGGCATTCTAGCCACAGCCGCCCACTAGTTTGCCGGTGAGCGGAGAGATTTTCTGCGTCTCTGAAGCCGAGTACAGATACAGGCCCCACGTGACCTCCAGCCAAACGCCGTGTTCATCGCCGATCGCAGTCGGCACACCGAAGCCTTCGATTCCATGCTCGGTCGGTTGGGCGCTGTTGAGCGCTGAAAGAAACATCGTCGGATGGTTCTGGTGGGCAGCAACCCACTCTTCGATAAGTGGCTCGACTATGAGGTTTGAATGGCGGGTGTCCACCACTGGATTCCCGTCCACGTCAAACCCGATCACCTGCACGTCGAGTCCGGGCCACTGTGCCCACGTGCTGACGTCACCGTTGCTGAGATCAAGGCGTAGGAGGCTGCTCCCGTCGCGCCGCCAGGCGAAGCCTGAACTGACGTCGCCCCAGTACTTGGCATCGGCGTTGACCTGACGTGTCTGGCCGGTTGTCGGATTTAGCAGCCAGACACCATCGGGTTCAATGGCTTGCTGCCCCATCTGAGTGATCGGCGGCCCGATGTGGACGAGGGTAATTTCCGAGTGGTCGTATGCAGTGGCAACGAACCTGCCTTGTTGAAACACAACCTGGTCGGATCCAGTCGCGATGTCGACGACGTGGATGCGATTTGACACGCCGAACTCCGTGAACACATAGTGACTCCCATCAGATGAGACGAACTGGCGCCGGACGGGAAGCCACCGGTTAAGGACCCAGTCATAGGTGGTGCCGAGCGATCCGAGATCTTCGAAGCTCGCCCAATTGGCGTCAGACCCATAGCCATTGCCTTCGGTTGGTAATGCGCTACCAGGAATGCTCGAAGGATTGAACGGGTCGCCGGGCCCGGCCGCGTCGTAAGTTACTGACAGGCCGGGCATTTCGACGAAAGCAGCCCCGCCCGGACGGTTACCGAGCGAACCCGAAAGCGGCCAGATGACCATCGGCAGCCGGCACGTGGGAGCGAAGGACACGGGCGTTGCGACGGGCGCCGGCGACGTATCCGTTGGGGATGCAGAACTGGTTGCGGCGGCAGCCGACGGCGTGCTCGAACTGTGTGCGATGGGCGCCGACGGCGAGGGCCGCGCCGTGTGCGAGCTGCTGCACGCCGCCACGACGAGCGCGACCGCAAGAACGGTGGCCCTCATATGTAGCCTAGAACGCTGGTCATTAGTACCAGTTACGGCTTCGGCCGGAAATCCAGGTGAGTCCCGTGTTAGCGCGGCGATCGAATACGACATAACACTTGCTGCAGCGCTCCCGGTCCCTGAGATCAGACGAGGATCAGGCGCAGCGCTCAGTCCCGGTACCCCGGAATTAGTGGTTCGAGTCCACCGCGCTCACCACAACTCGGCGGCCTTTCGCAGAGTAGGCGACTGGTTCAGCCGCTCTGGCCTCTCCAGCCGCCCCTCATCGAACCGTGCGTGAGGTTTTCCCTCACACGGCTCTCCGACGATGTTCACGTTGCAACTGTCGCAGCGCCGTAATAGCGGACCGTCCCAGTGAGGAAGTGCAGTCCGATGCCTTGGAACCAGACATACGTGTGCACCTGACCCCAGCGCCGCCCCGATTTGCCGCGCTTCTTGCTGTCGTACAGAGAGAGGCGCTCGCGGACGTAGCTGTCGACCTGGGTGAACTTTCGCGTCGAGTTTCCCCAACGGAAGTAGTTGCCCCAGCCTCGCAGAACCGGATTGAGCTCTTTTATCAGTGCATCCATCGGCCACTTCAGCCGGTCGGGTGGGGCCGTGATCTTCTTGACTTTGGCCCGCACGCTGGCCATCGCACGACGCG
>JBOHUQ010000079.1:0-10876 GCA_050734495.1 Candidatus Dormibacteraceae bacterium | reverse complement strand
CGGCGGTACAGCTCGAGCAGGGCGTCCTCGGTCTTGTTCGTGGTGTCCTTGTCGAGGGTCGACTCCATGTAGCGGTGCTCGGGGTTGTTGTCGACGTCCCCGAACATCTCCATGAGCGCGCGCTTCTGGGCCTCGCGGTCGTTCTCGGTGCCCTTCAACTGGGGCAGCTCGAGGGCCTTGAGCAGGACCGTCACAGGCACCTTGCGCTTGCGGTCGATCTTGACGGTCAGCAGGTCCTTGGCCGAGGTCTCGATCTCGAGCCACGCGCCGCGGTTCGGGATGAGCTTGGCGCCGAAGAGCTTGCGGCCGGTGTTGGGGTCCTCGGCGGCTGTGAAGTACACGCCCGGCGACCGCACGAGCTGCGATACGACGACGCGCTCGGTGCCGTTGACGATGAACGTGCCCTCTTCGGTCATCATCGCGAAGTCGCCCATGTAGACCTCTGACTCCTTGATCTCGCCCGTCTCTTTGATGGTCAGACGCGTCTTGATCCGCAGGGGCGCGGCGTACGTCATGTCGCGGTTGCGGCACTCCTCGACCGAGAACTTGGGCTGGCCGAACTCGTAGTCGAGAAACTTGAGCTCGAAGTTCTTGCCCGTGTAGTCGGTGATCGGGTTGATCTCGTCGAAGAGCTCCCGCAGACCCTCGGACTTAAACCACTTGAAGGAATCGACCTGTATCGCGATCAGGTCCTTCAGCTCGACGAGGTTCGGAATACGACCATAGCTAAGACGCGAGGGAGCTCTCATCTCTGAGATCATTCGGTTCTCCTTGGAAAAGGGCGCGCTCAGTTAATGGGCTGAGTGAGCGGCCGGGCGTGCACGAACGGCCAGTATACGACGAAACGACCCCGCGTGGGGAACGTTGCATCGAAACCAGGCGACCCGCTCGCCTGGCCGAGGTTTCGAGGCAATATAGCACCGCCCGGCCTCCGCCGCTAGCCTTTTACAGATGCCGGACTGGAAGGCCCTCAGGACCGAGTTTCCGCTCCTGGACCGGTATATCTACCTCAACGCCTGCTCCCTCGGACCTCTTCCCCGCGCCGGCCGGGCTGCACTCGAGCGCTACGCGCGGGATTGGGACGAGCAAGGGACCCCGGTCTGGTACTCGGACTGGATTCCGCTGCTGGCTCGGTTCCGGGAGCGGATCGGTGAGCTCCTGAACGCCCCGGCCGGTACGACAGCCATCGCGCCCTCGGTTTCGGTGGCCCTCAGCACACTGGCCACGGGGCTGCCGCGGCCCGAGGGTCGCCGGACGGTGCTGGTCGGCGAGCTGGACTTCCCGACCATCGGCCACCAGTGGCTCTCGCGCCCCGATTTCGACGTTGAGTTCGTGCCCAGCAAGGACGGTGTGACAATCCCACCGGCAGCGTTTGCGGAGCGAATCGACTCCCGAACCGCGTTGGTCGCGACGACGCACCTCTTCTATACGACCGGCTACCTGCAGGACGTGCGGGCGATCGCTGACGCCGCGCATGCGGCCGGGGCGCTGTGTGTGATCGACGGATACCAGACCTGCGGATGCGTGCCGCTCGACGTAGATGCGATGGGCTGCGATGCGTTCGTGGGAGGCTGCCTGAAGTGGCTGAGCGGCGGCCCCGGCAACGCGTTCATTTACGTGCAGCCTGAGCTCATCCCTCGCGTCCGGCCGCAGGGCACGGGCTGGTTCGCCACGCGCGACCCCTTCTCGTTCACCCTGCAGGAGCTGACCTTTGCCGACGACGCTCGCCGCCTGGAGACCGGGACGTGGGCGATGCCGGCGCACTACGCGGGGCTGGCGGGCCTGGAGCTGATCCTCGAGGTCGGGGTGGCGAACATCCAGGAGCGCCTGCGAGACCTGACCGACAGGATCCTCGACCGCTGCGACGAGGCGGGCGTGAAGACTTTCACGCCCCGTGACCGAAATCAACGGTGCGGGATCGTCACCCTGGAATCCGAGCACCCGGAGGAAGTGGAAGCGCGCCTTCACGAGGCCGGAGTAGTCGTGGACTCACGCCCAGGCCGCATCCGCCTCTCCCCGCACTGGTGCGTGACCGAAGAAGAACTGGAGCGAGGCCTGGACCTGGTCTTCGAGCACCTCTAAAACCCACCCTTCCCCCCGGCCATTCGGGGTTTCTCTATTACTTCATGTCCGCGGTGGCGCCGGCTTCCTTCAGCCGCGCGACCGCCTTCTCGGCGTCCGCCTTGCTGACGTTCTCCAGCACCGGCTTCGGCGCCGCGTCGACCAGGTCCTTGGCCTCCTTCAGCCCGAGCTGGGTCAGCTCGCGGACCGCCTTGATCACGTTGATCTTGCTGTCGCCGACCGCGCTCAAGGTGACGGTGAACTCCGTCTGCTCCTCCGGCGCCTCGGCTGCGGCGGCCGATGACGGGGCCGCTGCCACGGTCGCCACCGCCGTGGCGGCCTTGATGCCGAACTCGTCCTCGATCGCCTTCACAGCCTCGACGACATCGAGGATGCTCCAGTCCTTCAAGGCCTCGACGAAATCCTTCGGTGTGAGCTTGGTTGCCATGTCTACGCTGCCTCCTTCATAATCCGGGGTCCCCGCGAAATCACGCCGCAGGCTCTGATTGCGTGGGGCTCAATTTTGTCCTGTACGCCTCGAGCGTTCCGAGAAGCTGCTGAAGCGGTGTCTGCATGATTCCGACGAGCTGGGCGACCGGCGACTGAAGCGTCCCCATGAGCTGCGCGATCAACGTTTCGCGGGACGGCAGGTCGGCCAGCTGCTTGACCTGCTCCGGAGAGAAAACCCGACCTTCCACAAGGCCGCCCACGACCTCGAGCTTCAACCTCGTCGCGCGGACCCACTCGTTGATCAGCCGGGCCGGGACGCCCAGGTCGTCGTAACCGAAAGCGATCGCGACCGGCCCCTTGAGCTCGTCCTTGAAGGCCGGGAATCCTGCCGCCTCGGCCGCGCGCCGGGCCAGCGTGTTCTTCACGACTCGGTACTCGACGTCGCCGCCCCGGAGCTTGCCCCGCAGGTCCTGGATCTGGCTGACCTTCAACCCACGGTAGTCCGTGAGCACGGCGACTTTCGCCTTCTTCAGCTTCTCGGTCAGAACGTCGACCTGTTCTGCCTTCTGTTCCTTACGCGCCCTTGGCAATAAAAAATCCTCCCCGCCCGACACGCCAAGGCAGGAAGGATCCACGTCCTTCACTCAGATGCCTCTGCAGGAAATTAAGCGGGCGCAGAGCCCGCACCTACGGTCTAGGGCAGGAACGAGATTATACGGAGTTCGCTTTCAACCAATCGTCGCGCAGGACCTCGGTCATCACGTGGTCCCGCCAATGGCCGTCGACGAACATGTCGGCCCGAAAGCGTCCGACCTCGCGGTACCCCGCTGCGGCCTGCGCCTTCGCGCTGGCTTCATTGCCCTCGATGTAGGCCGACTTGAGCTTTCGCAGCGGCAGCTGCGTGAACGCGTAGCGAGCCCGCAGCTGCATCAGTTCGCGACCGAGTCCTTTGCCCCACGCCGACTTGTCGCCAATGACCGTTCCGGTCGTGGCGGAGCCGTTCTTCCAGTCGATCATGTGGATGGCCGTGGTGCCAACCAGCTGCCCCTCGTACTCGATGAACCAGACCACGTCGTCAGGGTTCCTGGCCATCCGATCGAGCCATTCTTTTTCCATGTCCATCGAAGGCGGATGCCTGAGCAATAGGAAACGAGTGACCTCGATGTCTTCGAACCAGGTGATCACCGCCTGGGCGTCCTCCCCTTTCGGCGGCCGGAGCCGGACGAGCCTACCCTCGATGACTGGGCCATACATGGCCCCCAAAGGCTAGCTGCTGGTGTGGAGCTTTGCCGCCTCTTTGACGTCCACCGGCACCGAGGGGCCTTGCGTCGCGGCCACATAGAACGTCCGCAGGTACTGGCCCTTCGAGGTGGCCGGCTTGTTGCGAATCAGCGCGTCGACCAGCGCCGCGAGGTTCTGGTGCAGGTGCGTCGAGTCGAACGACACCTTGCCTATCGGCGCGTGCACGATCCCGAACTTGTCAGTCCGGAACTCCACCTTGCCGCCCTTCACCTCACGCACCGCGCGGCCGACGTCGAACGTCACCGTCCCTGATTTCGGGTTCGGCATCAGGCCGCGCGGGCCAAGGATCTTTCCAAGCGGACCGACCTTCGACATGATGTCCGGGGTCGCGACCGCGGCGTCGAAATCGGTCCAGCCTTCCGAAACCTTCTTCACGAGGTCGTCGCCGCCCACGAAGTCGGCGCCCGCCTCCTGGGCCTCCTTCGCCTTGTCCGCTGTGGCGAACACCGCGACTCGCACCTTTTTGCCGGTCCCGTTTGGCAGCACGACCGAGCCGCGCACCATCTGCTCGGCGTGACGGGGATCGACTCCGAGCCTGATGTGCGCCTCGACCGTGGCGTCGAACTTAGAGATCGACGTGTCCTTGGCCAGCGCGACTGCGGTCGCAGGGTCCAGGCCGCCGTTGCCATTGCTCGCCACGGCCGCCTCAACCTTCTTGGCAGCCTCGATGTACTTTTTCCCGCGCTTCTTCGGCATTACTCGACGATCTCCAGGCCCATCGATCGCGCCGTGCCCTCGATCATCTTCATGGCATGCTCGGCGTCGTAGGCGTTGAGGTCCTTGCGCTTGACCTCGACGATCTGGCGCACCTGCTGACGTGTGATGCGTCCGACCTTGTCGCGGTTCGGCTTGGGCGATCCCTTCTCGATCCCGGCTGCGCGCTTCAGCAGGTTGACCGCCGGCGGTGTCTTCAGGACGAACGAGAAGCTGCGGTCCTCGTAAATCGTGATCTCCGCGGGCACGACGTCGCCGGCCTGAGCCTGCGTGCGCTCGTTGTAGGCCTTGGTGAACTCCATGATGTTGATGCCGTGCGGGCCCAATGCGGTGCCCACCGGCGGCGCCGGAGTCGCCTTGCCGGCCTGCAATTCGAGCTTGAGGATCGCTCGTACCTTTTTCTTGCCCATCTGAGTGTCTTCTGTTCCTTAGCTATCCATTAGTTGGTGATGCGCGCTCAGTGGACCTTCTCGACCTGGAGGAGGTCGAGCTCGACCGGCGTCTCGCGGCCGAACATGTTGACCAGCACCTTCAGCTTGCCCTTCTCCGGGTTGATCTCGTCGACCTTGCCGTGGAAGTCCGTGAACGGTCCATCGACCACCCGCACCGACTCGCCGACCTGGAATTCGACCCGGATCTTGGGCGCTTCCTGCTTCATCTGCTTCTGGATCGCCCGCACCTCTTTTTCCTGGAGCGGGACCGGGCTGTTCGCGGATCCGACAAAGCTCGTCACGCCGGGAGTGTTGCGAACCACGAACCACGACTCGTTGGACATCACCATCCGGACCAGGATGTAGCCCGGGAAGATCCGCTTCTGGACGTGGCGTCGCTTGCCGTCCTTGATCTCGATCTCGTCTTCCATCGGGACGAGGACCTGGAGGATCTTGTCCTGCATGTCCATCGACTCGATCCTCTTCTCGAGGTTTTTTTTGACCTTCTCCTCGTGGCCCGAGTACGCGTGAACGACGTACCACTGGGCTTCCTGTTCGAGGGGCGCGGCGCTCTTCTCGACAGCCATCAGTGGCTTCCGTTGTAGATGACGCGCTTGGCGACCGCGCTCAGCAGGTAGTCGGTGCCGCCGATGAACGTGCCGAGCACCAACACCGTGAAGATCACGACCAGGGTATAGCGGTAAAGCTCCGCGCCGGTCGGCCAGACGACCTTGCGGAGCTCTTCATAGACCTCGCGCAGGAATCGCGCCGGAGCGAAGTCCGACGAAGGCCGGTCCGCACGCTTGTCCGCTGTGACTGCCATTACTTGGTTTCCTTGTGCTCGGTGTGCTTGTGGCACCACTTGCAGTATTTGCTCAGCTCGATCCGGTCCGGATCGTTCTTCTTGTTCTTCACGGTGGTGTAGTTGCGCCGCTTACACACGCCGCAAGCTAGGCTGATGATGTCTTCCATAGTTGGCTCTTTTGGTGGGGCTGAAAAGAAAAAAGCCTAGGCTACCTAGGCGCTGTCAATAGTAGCAGCCTCGCCGCTCACGGGAGCAGGATGCGGCTCAAACTCTGCGGCGGCCAGGCCGAGTACCGTCCAGGGGTCCAGCCCCGGTCTCCTCCCCCACGCCAGCTGTGGAGGAGGCATGGGTGGTACAGAGCACCGGGCAATATGATTCGGTCGATGGCCCCGCCAATCATCGCCGTGCTGCATGGCGACCAGACCGGAGAGGAGCTGCTGCTCGAGGCCCTGCGCCTGCTCGAGCCCGACGTCCTCGGGCTGAACTTCGAGAAGCGCGACTTCGACCTCTCCCTCGAAGAGCGGCGCAAGACCCGAAACCAGGTCGTGCTGGAGGCGGCCGGGGCGCTGCGCGAGCTCGGATTCGGGATCAAAGCAGCCACCATCACGCCCGAGGGAAAGGGGGACGTCGGCAGCCCCAACGCCATCCTGCGCAAGGAGATCGACGGCAGGGTGATCGTGCGGACCGGCCGCCGCATCCCAGGCGTCAGGCCTCTGGCCGGCGTCCACGCCCCCATCTCCGTCATCCGGATGGCGGTCGACGACGCCTACGGCGCCAAGGAATGGCGCGAGGGCCACGAGCTCGACGAGTGGGCCTACCGGACCGAGAAGATCAGCCGGCGGACGTGCCGCATCGTCGCCGAGTACGCCTTCAACCACGCCAAGCGCATCGAGGCGAAGGTGTTCGGCGGTCCCAAGTTCACCGTGAGCCCCGTCTACGAGGGGATGTTCAAAGAGGAGCTCGACGCCGCGGCCAAGCGCCATCCTGCGGTCCGCTACGACCCGCAGCTGATCGACGCGACCTATGCGCTCCTGGTGGCCACCACAGGGGAATCGCTCGTCGTCCCCGCCCTCAACCGCGACGGCGACACGCTGTCCGACCTCGTGATCCAGCTGTTCGGCACCATCGCCGGGGCGGAGTCGACGCTGCTGGCGTTCGACGACCAGGGGGGGGTGACGGTCGCGATGACCGAGGCGCCGCACGGCACGGCGCCCTCGCTGCAAGGTAAGAACGTCGCGAACCCGATGGCGATGATCCTGGCCGTCGCATCGCTGCTCGGCTACATGAAGGACGACCGAGCGCGCAACGCCTCGCGCGCGATCTACGAGGCCGGCCTGGAAGCCGTGTCGGACGGGGTGCGCACCGCCGACCTGGGCGGAGACGCCACCACGACAGAGTTCACCGACGAGGTGATCCGAAGAGTCCGCACGAAAGTTGACGTCTGGAGCGCCCTGGCGGACGTCGAACGCTAAAAAAAGCGCCGGAGGGGGTGGCGATCAAGTACCTGGCGCTCGGAGACTCCTACACGATCGGCACGGGCGCGTCCACCCCGGCCAAGAGCTGGCCCGCGATCATCGCGGAGCGCTTGAGGCAGCAGACCGGCGAGAAGGTCGAGCTCACGAATCCGGCCGTGAACGGGTTCACCACGACGGACCTGATCAATCGGGAGCTCCCGGAGCTCTGGCGACTCAAACCAGACCTGGTCACGATCCTGATCGGAGTCAACGACCTGGTTCGCGAGCGCACCACCGACGAATACCGCTCCGCGCTGGTGAAGATCTACGACGCGGTCGAGCAAGCAAGGGCGCCAGATGGCCGCGTGTTCGCAGTCTCTATCCCCAATTGGTCGGTGGTGCCGGCCGCCCGCGAGTACGGCGAACCGGGGCAGATCCGCCACCTCACCGACACCTTCAACGACGTCGCCCGCGAGGAAGCGTCCGCGCGAGGGTTCGAATGGATCGACATCACCGCCGCCAGCCTCGCGGGCCTCGGCACCCCCGACTGGATCGCGTCAGACGGCCTGCACCCGGGAGACCACCAGTACGCCGCGTGGGCCGAAGTGATCTGGCACTCGATCCAGTTGAGGTGATTTCACCTCCCACCGTGTGGGGAAGCCGGCGCGCAGCGCCGCGTGGGGCGCTGCAAATCAAACGCTGATTCTCTTGAAAGACTCCGCGTACCGGTAGCCGCCCTTCTTCCCCACCTCTCGGTGTCGCTTGCGCATGAACTTCTCGAAATCCCACGTGCGACCGGGCTTGGCGACCTGACTCTTGTGCTTCTTCAGCGCGGCGATCTTCAGGTCGAGCGTGGAGCTGATGTCAACCAGGTGATCGCCCGCGGTCCAGAACGGAATCCAGACCTCCTTCACCTCGTGCGGCTGCAGCCCTTCCTTGAGGAGGCTGCGAAACGCGCGCGGGTTTCGCGAGTCGGGGTAGACGGCGGCCATCGTCGCCTCGCCGACCGCCAGGTGGTCGGGATGCGACCCACCCATCGGCGCATCGAGCACGCGGCCCGGAATATGAGTGATGACGAGCTCGGGCTTGTACTTGCGGATCATGCGCACGATGTCATGCCGCAGCTTGAGATCCGCCGACAGGTGCCCGTCCTTGTAGCCGAGGAACTCGACCTTCTTCACGCCGAGCACGCGCGCCGCGGCCTTCTGCTCCCTCTGGCGGATCGCGACCAGCTCGGAGTCCTTCTGTTTCGGGTCCTCTCCCCCCTGCGAGCCGTCGGTGACGATCGCGTACGTGACACGCGCGCCGTCCTTGGCGAGCTTCGCGATAGTCCCGCCGGCGCCAAAGTCGGGATCGTCCGGATGCGCGGAAACGACGAGCACATTCTTGAACTTGGTCGAGTGCGAGTTGGAGGACGCCCTTGCGCGCGTCACCCGCTTGGTGGCAGCCATGTCACTGAATGTAAGCGATAGAGGAAAGCGACTGTTCCACACCTCCCCGCCACACGGGAAGGGCGGGCGCCCCTGGCGGCGCCCGGAGTGGGCCGTGGCGGCCTAGCGCTTGGCCCTGGCAGGAGCACCCAGCGAGGCCAGCGGGATCGCGCCCTCGATGGGCTTCCACAGGGCCTCGAGCTGCGCCGGTGTGAGGCGCGCCCGTGAGGCGATCACCCGGCCCCCGAACGCCGCCGACTTCACCGCCGCCCACCCGACGTTGCCCGCCATGCGCATCGGCACCGTCACGACCGCGGACAGCGCCGCTGCCTCTTCGGCCGGCCTCGCGCTCCCGTCCAGCGTCACCTTCGAGAGCGCATTGCCGGCCTCCTCGTCGACCTGCCACTGCCGCGCGAGGATGGAGCACTGGCTCGCGCCGAGGCGCCCGACCGCTGTGACGTAGCGCGAGACCATGGCGCCAAGCGCCCGCGGGTTGGTGACCGGGATCGCCGAGGCGAACGGGGCGTACGACGCGGCGAACTTGATCGGCGTCAGGTGGTGCCGGCGCACCAGCGCAGAGACCGCATGCCAGGACGCCACCGCCTCGTCATCCGAGCGGGCGCCAAAAAAGTCGACCAGCGCCGTCCCGGCGTTGACCAGGGGCGCGACCGCTTCCTCATTGGCAGCCGGGGCGTCAGCCGCCACCCCCTCCCAATCGTGCCTGCTGAGCGAGGCCAGCCGGTGCGCGAAGCCGCCTCCGTTCACCGAGTCGAGCGGAATCGAATGCGCAAACGGCCCGTACATCTCCTTCGCCTGCTCGACCGTCATGCGCCCCCCCGACTCGATCGCGTAGCCGGCGCGCTCGACCGCCGCGAAAGCGCGGCAACGGGCAAACGTATCGAGCTCCCGAGTGCCTTCGATCGAGGCCAGGATCGACCGCACCACTCCGGCGGGCTCATCGCTCCTGTCGCGTGTGACGCTCGCCACCAGGGCTCGCCGGTCGAGTACGCGCAGCCACTGGATCGCCGTGAGCTCCGCGACAGCCTTGATGAAGACCGCGACTTCGGCACTGTTGGCCCCATATGGCGCGGCGGCCTTCAAGGGAGCGGCCGCGGGGAGACGTTTCCTCGGCGCCTTTATCGTGCGCATGGCGCTGCTCACAGCGGCCTTCACCACGTCGGCGGGTGCGTGGCTTTTCTCTTCCGTGAGCGACGCGAACGGAATCGCCTCTGCCAGCGGGGCCCACAGCTCCGCGACGTGCTCCGATGACAGGTCCGAGATGCATCCCAGCACGCGCCCGCCGTGGACTGCCGTGCGAACTGCCGACCAACCCAGATCTCCGGTGATGTGGGCCGGGACTATGCTCAGCGCGGCCATGGCGACAGACTCCTCGCTCTTGGCCTCCCGATGATTCGCCACCGCCCGCAGGAGTGCGCGGGACGCGCCGTGCTCCAGTCTCCATCGCCGCCCGAGGGTCTCGCACTGCGCGGTCGAAAGGCCTTCGAGCTCAACCATGAATCGTCGCGTCAGCGGGTCGAGCACATCGGAGCCGGCGAGTGGGATCAACCCCGCGAACGGTGCGTAGTGAACGGCGAACTTCAAGGCCGGCAACTGGTTCCGCGACACCAGCGCCGACATGGCCTGCCACGCCGCGACCTGCTTCTCCTCGCTCTTTCTCATCAATGTGTCGAACAGGATCTCGCCCGCCTTCGACATCGGTTCGGACATGCGGCCGTCGCTGCTCTGGATCGCTGCCAGGATCGATCGGGCGGACTCTTGAAGTGCGCCCTGCCGGCGCCCGGCCCCTGCACGCTCCTTGGTGACCGAGGCAACCAGCCGCCCCGTCGCCAGGACCTGGCGCCACTGCCAGGGCGTGAGCAGCGCCACCGCGTTGATGAACGCCTCGACCTCGGCGGTGTTCGGACCGAATCGACGCGACGCGTCATCGTTGGCGCGCTGAATGCGGCCGAGCAGTCCATGGGAGGCGGGCATACCACCGTCAATTTTGGCGGCCCGAGGCGCTTTAAGGCCGGTTTAGCCCGTCTCGACCTGGATCAAGATCGGTTTGACTCCCCGGTGCTACACCCCGAAGCGGAAGCTCGCCCGGATCACTGTCAGGGTGGCCATGGCCTCGTCCTTGGCTACCCGACTCCCCGTGACTTGCTGGAACCAGGAGCTGGCTTTCTAGACTGTGTCGACTTTGAGCAGGTTGGTCTGGCCGGCCAGACC
>JBOHUQ010000078.1:0-12302 GCA_050734495.1 Candidatus Dormibacteraceae bacterium | reverse complement strand
CCAGTGCATATATCACCAACACCGAAAGACCGACCGCAGCGCTGCGGTGGCTGACCAGGCGTCGCCAGACCGCGGCCGGACGAACACCGGCGGTGACCTCCGGCTGGAGGGCCGTGGCCTCGAAGGCCTCAGCTGTAGTGGATGCGTGGATCGACATAGGCATAGAGGATGTCGGTGAGCAGGTTGATGACGACGAAGGTGCTGCCGAACATGAGCACGAGGCCCTGCACCACCGCGTAGTCGCGGAAGAAGATCGAGTCGACCAGGAGCCTGCCGACGCCGGGCCACGCGAAGACCGTCTCGGTGACCACCGCGCCGCCTAGCAGCGCGCCGAACTGCAGACCAATCACCGTGATGACTGGCAGCAGCGCGTTGCGCAGGGCGTGCCGGAAGATGATGGAGCGGAGCGGCGCACCTTTGGCCCGAGCGGTGCGCACGTAGTCCTGGCCAAGGACCTCGAGCATCGACGACCGCGTCATCCGCGCGATCAGACCGACCGAAAACAGCGCGAGCGTGATCGCCGGCATGACCAGCGACGTCGGCTCGTCCGCGCCGGCGGCCGGGAATACACGAAGCTCGATCGCGAAAAGGATGATCATCATCAGGCCGAGCCAGTAGACGGGCATGGACACGCCGAAAACCGACAGTCCTGAGATCACGAGGTCGAGCATGGTGTTCCGCCGGATCGCCGCCACCACGCCAGCGAGAATCCCGGCCGTGACTGCGATCACCAGTGCGACGACCGCGAGCTCGACGGTGTAGGGCAGACGGCTGCCGATCTCCACGGCCACCGGGGCGTTGGTGTGGGCGGACGTTCCAAGGTCGAGCCGCAAAAGGCGGCCCATAAAGTCGGCGTATTGGACCCAAACCGGCTGGTCGAGGCCCAGGTTGTGGCGTATCCGATCGACGTCCTGCGGTGTGGCGAGGATGCCCGCGATCACCCGGGCCGGATCGCCGGGCAGCAGCCTCGCCATGACGAACACGACCGTGGCGACGCCCCACAACGTCGGGATCCCGATCAGAACCCTGCGCACGATATAGGTGATCACCGGCGGCGTATCCGACCGGTCAACAGGTCAGGCGGGCGACGCGTACACGGTATAGAAGGATTCGTTCGGGATCGACTGCACGTTCGTCACCTTGCTCGTGGTGACCATCGGGAATCTCTGCACCCATAGGAAGAGCCACGGGGCATCGTTCCAGATGAGCTTGGACGCCGCACAGTAGTCGCTCTTGCGCGCTGCCTGGTCAGACTCCGAGTTCGCCTTCGAGAGCAGCGCGTCGACCTGCGGATTCCGGTAGTAGGACGTCGCCAGACCCTGTGGAGGCCATTGGGTCGATTGGAACTGGACCATCGCTTGAGAGGCGTCGAGATAGCCGGGCGCCCAGCCAAGTAGGTGGAGGTCTACGGAAGCCTTCGCGGGCGGAACGTTGATGGTGCCGAGATAACTGGGCCAGTCCATCGTCTGCGGACCGTTGACCTTGACGCCGACAGCCGTCAGGTCGTTGGCGATCGCCTGAGCCGCCTGGAAGTCCTGGATGTAGCGGCCGGTCGGCGAGACGAGCTTGATCGAGAGGTTGGTGGCGCCGGCGGCCTGCAGCATCTGCTTGGCCTTCGCGGGGTCATAGGCATAAGAGCCGACCTGGCAGTAGCCGAACAAGCTCGAAGCCATCGGCGCGTCCATGGGGCTTGCCGCGCCAAAGAGCACGCTCTTGATGATCTGGTCCTTGTTGACCGCGTAGTTCAGGGCCTGTCGCACTTCGGGCTTCTGAATCAGCGGGTCGTTCTTGTCCTGGGTGTTGAACGCCAGGAAGATCGTGCGATCACCCGGCGCGAGGATGACACGCAGCGATGAATCCTTCTGCATGGAAGGAAGGTCCGAGACCGGAGGCAGCAGGATCACATCGGCCTGGCCCGAGCGGACGAGCGCCTCACGGCTGGCGGCCTCCGGGACGATCCTGAACACCTGCGTCTTGTAGGCCGGCTTCTGTCCCCAGTAACCGTCGTTCCGCGTCAGCGTCACGTGATCGCCTTTGACGCGCTCGGTCAGCTTGTATGGTCCCGTACCGACCGGAGTCTCTTCGTCTTTGTAACTGTCAGTGTGGGGGGCTATGGTCTTGGGGCTGACGATGCCAAAGGTCACTTCGGTCAACAGGCCGACGAGCGGCGCCACCGGCTGCTTCAGGGTGAGCTTGACGTGCGTGTCGTCAACAGCTTCGACCGCCGATACGCTGCGGAATGTGCCGCACAGCGGACAGGTGTTGGTGGGATCGAGGACGCGGTCGAAGTTCGCCTTCACCGCCGCGGCATTGAAAGGCTCGCCGTCGCTGAACTTGACGCCCGGTTGCAGAGTGAACGTCCAGCTCAGCCCGTCGGAGCTCGGCGTCCATGACGTGGCGAGAAGTGGCTTGACGCTGCCATCGGTGTCGACCTTGACGAGCGTCTCGACGACCATCGATACGATGTTTTGCACGGTCGTCGTCGTCTGCCGCATGGGATCCATGGTGTCGGGATCGATGCCGATCGCGACGGTGAGCTTGGCCGAGGAAGTCGAGCCGCCTCCGCCACCGCCGCCTCCAGCGCATGCGCTGAGAACGAACACCGTGGCCAGCATCGCTAGATGCCTTCTTCTCATGGCAAGCCTCCCCGCTGAGCTCCCCCGCTAGAAATCAATTCAAGTATAGGCTCTAGGCGATGGCCGCCATCCTGTCGCTCGAAAACCTGCACACGCACTTTCACACGCGCGCGGGAGTCTTGCGTGCCGTCGATGGGATCGACCTCGAGATCGCGCCCGGGGGCACGCTAGGCGTGGTCGGTGAATCCGGCTGCGGGAAGAGCGTGACTGCGCTTTCCATCATGCGGCTGGTCGATCCGCCCGGGAGGATCGAATCCGGCAGCAGGATCATGTTCTTGGGCCGTGATCTAACCGAGCTCGATGAAGACTCGATGCGCCAAATCCGCGGCGACGAGATCTCGATGATCTTCCAGGAGCCGATGACCTCGCTCAACCCCGTGCTGACGATCGGCGATCAGGTGATGGAGGCGGTCATGCTGCACCGCCACGTCAGCTCTGCAGGCGCGCGCAAGCGCGCGCTGGAGATGCTGAACCTGGTCGGCATCCCGTCAGCGGCCAGACGACTTGGAGACTACCCTCATCAGCTCTCCGGCGGTATGCGCCAGCGCGTGATGATCGCGATGGCGCTGGCGTGCGAACCCAAGCTCCTCATCGCCGACGAACCGACGACGGCGCTCGACGTCACCGTGCAGGCGCAGATCATGGAGCTCATGCGTGACCTCCAGCGGCGCCTGGGGATGGCAATCATCCTGATCACCCATGACCTCGGCGTTGTCGCGGAGATGTGCGATGACGTCGCCGTCATGTATGCCGGTCGCGTCGTGGAGCGCGGCTGCACTCCCACGGTTTTCACCAGCCCACAGCATCCGTACACCGAGGCTCTGTTGCATTCCATTCCGATGCTGGGCATGACGCAGTCGCAGCGTCTGCAGGTGATCCGCGGCATGGTCCCGAGCGCCCTCAACTGGCCCACCGGCTGCCGGTTCAGATTGCGCTGCGACTTCGCCTTCGACCGCTGCATCCGTGAAGACCCGCCACTTCTTCAGGCCGGTGACCAGGAGGCGGCCTGCTGGCTCTGCGAGGGCGGAGCGCGCGAGTCGGTCGGTGTGAGGGACGAGACACGGCCGGATTGAGCGCCGCAGCGCCCTTGCTCCGTGCCCGTGGGCTGGTCAAGCATTTCCCAATTCGGCGCGGGGTTCTCCAGCGCGTGACCGGGCAGGTGCGCGCCGTCGACGGTGTCGACCTCGACGTCCTGCCGGGCGAGACAGTCGGTCTCGTCGGTGAGTCCGGATGCGGCAAGTCGACGCTGGGCCGCACGCTCGTCCGCCTGGTCGAGCCGACGGCCGGCGAGATCACCTTCGACGGCCAGGACCTTGTGCGACTGCGCGGGCACGCGCTGAAAAAGGTTCGGCGTGACATGCAGATCGTTTTCCAGGACCCTGTCGGCTCGCTGGATCCGCGGATGACGGTAAAACAGATCGTGGCAGAAGGTCTCGCGGCGCACGGTATCGCCTCGGGCAATGACCGCGACCGCCGAATCCGGGAGATCCTGGAGCAGGTCGGCATGCGCGCGGAAGCTGCTTCGCGCTATCCGCACGAGTTCTCAGGCGGTCAGCGCCAGCGCATTGGCATTGCTCGCGCGCTGGTCATCAGGCCACGTCTCGTGATCGCGGACGAGCCTGTGTCCGCGCTCGACGTCTCGATCCAATCTCAGGTCCTGAACCTGCTCGTCGATCTGAAGCGCGAACTGAAGCTGACGTATGTGTTCGTCGCCCACAACCTCGCGGTCGTCGGCTACATCAGCGACCGTATCGCGGTCATGTACCTCGGCAAGATCGTCGAGATCGCCTCCGCACGGGAACTCTACCGCCGTCCGCTACACCCATACACCCAGGCGCTGCTTTCTGCGATCCCCCAGCTCGCGCCCGGTCGGCACCGCAGGCGGATCGTGCTCAAAGGCGAAGTACCCAGCCCGATCAATCCGCCGTCCGGATGCCGCTTCCGCACGCGCTGCCCGCTGGCTCAGGAGATCTGTGCGGAGATCGAACCGCCTCTGGAGGCCAAGGTTGGCGAGCCGCAGGACCATCTAGCGGCCTGTCACTTCGCGGGCAAGCCGGTCCCGTCCGAAGCGTAGGTCGTTCGCGGTGCCACATCTGACCGTCGACGGCGCTGAGCTCTTTTATCGCGTCTACGGATCGGGCCCCGCGATCATCTTCGCCCATGGATTGGGCGGAACGCACATGTCGTGGTGGCAGCAGGTTCCTGCGTTGTTGGATCGCTTCACCTGCGTGACGTTCTCCCACCGCGGTTTCCATCCGTCGTCGGGCGCAGCCGATCCTTCGCATTACGCCGCCGACCTCGCCGCGCTGGTCGGTCATCTGGGCCTCGACGACGTGCGGCTGGTCGCCCAGTCAATGGGAGGCTGGACGTGCATGGAGTACGCAATCGCCCACCCGACTCGCGTGAGTGCGATCGTGATGGCCGAGACGACGGGGACGCTTGCCACCGGACTGAGCAGCGCGCCCGCGCAGGCTCGTATCGAGCAGCACTTCGAGCGCGGCATCCACCCGGCGGCAGGCGAGCGCATGGCGCGCGAGCAGCCCGCCTTGCACCACCTGTACCGCTTGATCGACGAGTTGAGCGCGTCCGTCGACAAGCCGGATTTGATGAGTCGCTTGGCCGCGCTGCGGACTCGCGCGCCGAGCGAGTTCTCAGCGCTGAACATCCCCGTGTTGTGGCTGTTTGGGGAGGAAAGCTACATCGGACCGGAAGTGAGCACATGGGTCGAAACGACTTTTCCCGATCACCGCCTCGCGAGAGTCCCGCAGTCAGGCCACTCGATCTACTTCGAGCGACCCGAGACGTTCAACCGTTTGATTGCAGAATTCCTCGGGCACCCTCAACTGGTCGCCGACGCCTAAACCAGCCCGACGCATGTAAGGACGCGCGAGAGATTGGCCACGCGCCGGTCAGTCCGGCGACGGCTAGGGCCGACCGGGTCGCGATCGGGTTCGTTACCCGGCCAACGCGAGCGGTTGGCTCGATCGGCTGGCGGCCGCGATCCTGTTACAACGCCCGGCGGGCCACGTGACGAGGTCCAGCTCCGCGGGCGTTCGAGGTTCCACTGGCTATGGCCAGGATCCGCTGGTTCGCACCCTCCATTGGAATCCGTTCCGGCTCAGCCGACCTCTGAGTTGTGTGCCAAGAACCAATTCAGGAGGAACACGGCATGCTTCGGGTTCGAAATTAGAAAGAAGTTCGGATTTTCCTTTCCCTCTCGAGCGATCGATACGCCGTCGTCGTAAACCTCGACGTTCAGCACCTTGCTCAGGGCGACGCTTGTCGTGTCGGGTGCATAAATTCTGTCCAACGCCCGAAGGATGTGAACGGAGTCACGATGCGCAGTCGTGTTGGGCGTCGGCGGCGACCGTCACGGTGACCAGACGTGGAGGCTCGCGCTCCTCGGGCACCGACTCCCCGTCGGCCTCAAGGCCCGCGATGTGAACGCTGATGGCCTCGGCCGCGCGCTCCATGGCTTGCTCCACCGTCTGCCCCTGCGTGAAGCAACCGGGCAGAGCCGGCACGCTTACCGCGTAGCCTCCACCCTCCTCAGGCTCGAGGACGATCGAATAGGTGCGCTGTTTCATGGCCTCCTAGGTTAGAGTGCCGCCCTGAATTCATCAACCGATAGTCCTGCTTGATTCAGGACGGAACTTAGCAAACGCGGCCCAAGCGTCTCCCCCGCGTGAAGGGGAATCGTCACCCTGCCCCGCCGATCAGGGTGCTTGAGCTGAACGTGCGAGCCCCGCTGCACGACCACGACCCACCCCAAGGAGCGCATGGCCCGCAGGGCCTGCGTGCCAGTGACGCGAGGCAGCTTCGCCATGCTGGGTCTTGCTCAGGCCGCGTACGGAAGACGCGAGTATTCGCGCAGCAGGCCACCAAGTCTCACTCGACAGCCGACTGCTCCTCGGGTTGCGATCTCGGCCTCCATCCCGTTTGGTGGACTCAGACCCAGACCGCGATACGGCCTGGCGCTGTTGAATCGCGAGACAGGCGCTCCGCCAGGGTGCGGGACTCCGCCCGTCCACCGCGCTACCTTCCGCTTCGCCGTCTGATGTGGACGGGACCCATCCTCTTGGGTCGGCCGCGACAGTAGACCCCTTGAGACAGCACAGGCAACGTGGACAGTATTGGGTGTGCAGGCAAGTACGAGTTTTGTCTCAGAACGTGCGATCCGATCTGCAAGTGCGGCCCGATCCTCGATGTTCAGAGTCCAGACCGCCCTGGAACCCGGATGCTACAACCCGTTGTAGTAGGGTTGCAGTAAGCCCCGCCGCGAGTTGCTATAGAAGGCTGATTCGTATTCGGATTTGGCTCCGGATTTGGCTCCCCTTGGTGGACGGTCTTCGAACTCTCTTGCTGGCGCCATCGGACGACGTTCGGGAGCAGCTCCAGGCGATTTCGTCTCTGGGAATCCGTCGGCGCCTGGCCCGCCTGAACGCGAAGCAGACGAACTGAGAAGACGTGCGATCGGCCATCGAAGTCCCCGATGGCCGTCGATGTGCCCTGTACCGTTCAAGGTGCAGTCGGCAGTCCCGGTGGTTTCGGTGCCGACTCGACGCGGCGCTGGAAGGAAGCCTCGCTGAAGAGTTCGAGGTAGGGTTCATAGCTGAATACGCGGTTTCGGCGCCGCCCCGTGGTTTCACGCAATAGTCCGAGGGCCGACAGCCGGTTGATCACCGACATCGCCGTGACCTCGCTGACGACTAGACGTCCGGCGAGGATCGCTGCCGTCATCGCTGGTTCTCTGACCAGCGCTTCGAGCGCGCGGGCCAGGTTAGGCCCAGCCCGCCCGTCGGCCGCGGCCATGGCCCGGTGCTCCTCGCGCAAGTGAAGGACGTCTCGAATGGTCGCCTGGCCCTCGTGGGCGACCTGCCGGATGGCTTCCAAGAAGAAGTCGACCCACCCCTCCCAGTCCCCGTCGGTGCGAATCCTGGTCAGACGCTGGTAGTACTCGTCTCGGTGCAGCTTTAGGTAGACGCTCGGGTAAAGGAGCGCGCGGCCGCGCTCGAGCACACGACGCTCCTGCAGAAGCAGCGGTACCAGCAAGCGACCGACTCGGCCGTTGCCGTCAAGGAATGGGTGAATGGTTTCGAATTGCGCGTGCATCAGGGCGGCCTGAACAAGGGGATCCGAGGAATCGTCATGGAGATACTTCTCCCACTGGTCAAGGGCCTGCCACATCTCATGAACCGGCGGCGGAACAAAGGCGGCATTCGCCAGCGTCGAGCCGCCGATCCAGTTTTGAGATCTCCTGATCTCGCCGGGTTCACGTTCTCGCCCGCGCACCCCAGCCATCAGATCGGCGTGTATCTCGCGTATGAGGCGGATCGACAATGGGAGATCCTCGAGACGATCGCGCGCCCGGTTGAGCGCTCGGACGTAGTTGACGATCTCCTCGAGGTCCCTCGGACGCTCCATGCCCTCGGGGCTGACCTCGAATTGGAAGAGTTCGCCCAGAGTTCCTTGGGTCCCCTCGATCTGAGAGCTCAGCACGGCCTCGCGGCGAACGTAGACCGCGATGAACAGTTCAGGATTGGGAACGAAGTCGGCCGCGCCGACGAGCCGTCCGAGCGCCTGATGGGTGCCAGTCAGAAGGCGAGTCCGGCTTGCATCAATGGCGAGGTCGCGTGGCGGAAAGTCCGCCGGTACGAACGCCTTGAAGCCGGCGGCCTGTTGAACGAAGTGACCTGCGCGAGCCATAGCAAAGGATCCTTTGGGAGCATACCACCGAAGCTAAGGTTTAGCTCCTAACCTTAGCCTAGGAGGGGAGCTATCCCTCTCCACGCATCCAGTGGCGATAAGCCGCAATCCACTCGACGCCGGCAGGCGCAGGAGAGGGCAAAGGTATGTCTAGAATCGCGATGCGCTGCGTCACGCCTCCGCGTTTGCAGATCGCGATGATCTCGTCGCGATCGGAGATATCCACCTTGGTCACCGTTACAGCCACGCCCAGAATAAGCGTCTCGAACGGGAGCGCGAGGTACTCCTCGATCATGGTGAACAGGCCTGTTGCTTGCTCGGACTCGTTGTTGCAATCGACGGTGGCTTCGTCCACCATGGCATCAAGCCTCGCCTTGGTCGGAGTCTTCAGCTCTCGCTTCATCTGCAAGCCTCTCGGGCGATGGACGCCTGGCACGACGCGCAGGGCGATTCGTCGCCGTGCCGTAGGTTGACTGCGGCTTCATGAAACCCACGATCCCCCCCGGCACCGACCGGATTCCCGGAAGGACTAGCAGAATCTAACCGATGTCTAGTCAGGACGACAGAGTCCGCGAGCTCGAGTCGAAACTCGAGGAGGCGGTGGCGGCGATCCGAGACCTGCGCGGCGAGAATGATCTTCTGCGGGCGCGTGTTGTTGATCGTCGCCCAGAATCGACTGATACGCCGGGTCGTGATCTGATGCCCGTCGGAGCCGCTGGCACGACGATCGGCCGGGATTCCTCGGAGACCGAGAAGATCACCCTGTTTCGAAGCCTGTTCAGAGGGCGTGATGACGTCTACGCATATCGTTGGGAGAGCCGCGATGGTCGTAGCGGGTACGCCCCAGCGCTGCGTCCCGGAGCCAAGCGTGAGAAGGGCCAGCGGCCAGATCCGTCAGTTCTCCTACCGTTCGACGATAGCGTGGCTCAAAGCCACCTCACGGGTCAGAAGGTCATTGGCGTCTACCCTCTTCTCGAGGACGAGACCTGCTGGCTCCTTGCGATTGATTTCGACAAGTCGTCCTGGCAGGAGGACGTTCGCGAGGTGCTGGCGACTTGCGACTCTCTAGGCGCGCCGGCCGCCTTGGAACGATCGCGATCCGGCCGGGGTGCCCATTTGTGGGTCTTCTTCAACAGCCCCGTCGCGGCGGCGACGGCGCGCAACCTTGGCTGTGCCCTCTTGACCCGGGCGCTCGATAAGCGCCACCAGATCGGCTTCGATTCGTACGACCGGCTGTTTCCGAACCAGGATACGATGCCACGGGGCGGATTCGGCAACCTGATCGCACTCCCATTGCAGCGCGTCGCGCGCCACAGCGGGAACACCGAGTTCCTCGATCGCGATTTCCAGCCGTTCCCTGATCAATGGAAGTTCCTGGCCTCGATCCCGCGGCTCACTGCTACGGACTGCGAGCAAATCGTGCGCGACGCCGCCAGGGATGGAATGATCCTCGGAATCGAAGCCTCCTGGTTCGAGACTGAGGAGCAAGCGCAAGAGCCCTGGACCCTGAGCCCTTCGCGTCACCGCAGGGACGCACCTATAGCAGGACCGATGCCGGCTGCGGTGGAGGTCGTGATGGCAAACCGCGTCTTCATTCCGAAGTCTGAGCTTCCGCCAGCGATGCTGAGCCGTCTACGCCGTCTGGCGGTCTTTCAGAATCCCGAGTTCTACCGAGCTCAGGCCATGCGCCTTTCGACCTGGAACAAGCCGCGCGTGATCGATTGCTCGGAGGACTTCCCCGACCACCTGGCACTACCCCGCGGGACACTTGCGGAGGTCCTCAAGATCTTGGAGAAACATGGAGTCTGGGTCAACCTCAAGGACGAACGCCAAGGCGGCACCTCCGTCGCGCTCACGTTCCAAGGGGAGTTGACTGACGACCAACGAGTTGCAGCCGAAGCGCTCGAGCCTCACGACATCGGAGTGCTCGTAGCACCGACTGCCTTTGGCAAGACCGTGATAGGGGCTTGGCTGATCGCCAAGCGCGGCGTCAACACTTTGGTGCTTGTTCACCGACAGCAGCTTGCTGACCAATGGCGAGAACGCCTGGCGGCCTTCCTCGACGTTCCGACGCGGTCCATCGGCCAGTTCGGTGCGGGGCGGAATAAAGGCAAGGGCACGATTGACATCGGCATGCTCCAAAGCCTCAGCGCAAAGGGCGAAGTCCGCGACGTTGTCGCTGATTACGGCCAAGTGCTGATCGACGAATGCCATCACGTTCCGGCGGTGACCTTCGAACACGTCCTGAGCGAAGTCCGCGCACGCTACGTAACGGGACTCACCGCGACTCCGACACGCAAGGACGGCCACGATCCTATCCTTGTTCTGCAGTGCGGGCCTGTCAGGCACCGTGTCGATGCCCGGGCCCAAGCCGCAGCGCGGCCGTTCGAGCACGTCGTCGTCCCCAGGCTTACGTCCTTCGCTTTGTCGGTGGATGCGGCCGACGCAGGCATCCAGGAGATCTACTCGCGGCTGGTGGACGACCAAGCCCGGACGGACATGATCGTGACCGACGTTCTTGAGGCGGTCGGTGCCGGCCGAGCACCGTTGGTACTTACGGAGCGCACGGAACACCTGGAGCGAATGCAGGAACTCCTTGGCTCGCGCGTGGAGAACCTCATTGTGCTTCGGGGAGGCATGGGAGCAGGTGAACGAAGAGCGGTTGCGGCATCGCTGAAATCGATCCCAGACCACTCACCGCGCGTCTTGCTCGCCACGGGCCGCTACATCGGCGAGGGATTCGACGATGCGCGGCTCGATTCCCTTTTCCTTGCGCTGCCCGTCTCGTGGAAAGGCACCATCCAGCAATATGCAGGAAGGCTGCACCGACTGCACGAGCGAAAACGGGCGGTAACGATCTTCGACTACGTCGACGTCCATGTTCCTATGCTGGCCAGAATGCATCAGAAGCGCTTACGAGGGTACGCAGCCATCGGCTACTTGGTCGCAGTTGTCTCCGACACTCATAAGTAAACGCGAAGTGTAGTTCGAATCCGCGCTGGGTCGCTCGAATCACAGTTACGGAAGTCTGGTCGTGCGCCGACATCCAAGTTAGCGGTGGCAGGATCACGTCTTGTTCGGCAGGTGACGCGCGGTCGTGGTATGACCCGAGCGGATGGACGGAACAGTCGCACTCCCTAAGCGGATAAATAAACGGAAGTGGCCGCTGCGTCGGGACCACATACCATCATTTCCACAACATGCCATTCTGCGGAGGAACCGACATCTATTACTCGAACAACAACTACATCATCGATGCCAACTACGACGACAACTACAGCTACGTGAACACATATGACTCGGGATGCAGAGCATCGTGGCTTAGCTGCAGCTCGATTCTGTCGTAGAACGTGGCACGCGACGGGGGGCATGTCCCTCGGATTGGCCTCCGAGCGATCCTTTCAGGCGTGGTCGCATTGGCCACGCTTGGCTACGTCGTTCTTATCGGCACGGACCCGGGGTTGATAAGGAGCTGCCCAACCGGCTCGAGCATTTGGCAACTGTGCAGGCTTGTATACGCTGCGAGCATCCCGTTGATTCTCGTGGGATTCGGCACATCTTTAGCGCTTGTCGCGTCTAGCCCAAGGCGACGAGCCAGTCGTGGCGGCTGGCGTCGACCTGGAGAAGCATGCCCGCCTTTGGATAGCGGTCCTTGCTGCGGAGGGCGGGTCTCGACTCTCTCCCCGTCTGCCGACGCAACCACTCGATCCGGGTTCGCACCACAATGCCAGGTCAATGCATTCGGACTAGCCGATTCGAAATCAACGCGGAGGACGATATCGCTGTCTTCGCCGCGAACGGTCACTACCGCAATTGGCCTCTCAGGTACTGCCGCGACTCGCGCCAGCCTGCTATTAGGCAGCTAGAAGCGTGACAAGTCAACGGTCCGCTCAATACGCTGCGGAATCGCTTCCAAGTCACCCACCGGTGCCGCCTTCTACCGGTTCCACATGCACCCGC
>JBOHUQ010000077.1:0-8366 GCA_050734495.1 Candidatus Dormibacteraceae bacterium | reverse complement strand
GGATCGAAGCGGTTGAACGTGTTCGCCCACACGACGCCCGCGCGCAGGCGCTCCGCCATCCAGAGGATGCGGGACCCCTTGTCGGTCCACACCCCGGCGGATAGGCCGTACGGCGTGTTGTTCGCCTTCTCCACGGCTTCGGCCGGGGTGCGGAACGTGAGCACCGACAGCACTGGGCCGAAGATCTCCTCGCGGGCGATGCGATACGACTGCGAGACGTTGGTGAACAGCGTGGGCGGGAACCAGAAGCCCCGCTCGGGGAGCCGGCACTCGGGCTGGTAGAGCTCAGCGCCCTCCTCAACTCCTGACTCGACCAGGCCCTGGATCTTCTCCAGCTGCGCTCGAGAGTTGATCGCGCCGATGTCGGTGTTCTTGTCGAGTGGGTCACCCAGGCGAAGGGTCGAGAGGCGTCGCTTCAGCTTCTCCATCAAGGGCTCAGCGATCGATTCCTGGACCAGCAGGCGGCTGCCCGCGCAGCACACGTGCCCCTGGTTGAAGTAGATGCCGTTGACGATGCCCTCCACCGCCTGGTCCAGAGGCGCGTCCTCGAACACGATGTTCGCCGCCTTGCCTCCCAGCTCGAGGGTCAGCTTTTTGCCGGTGCCGGCGAGTGCGCGCTGGATCAGCTTTCCGACCTCGGTCGAGCCGGTGAACGCGACCTTCTTGACGCCCGGATGCTCGACCACGAGCGCACCTGTCTTTCCGGCGCCCGTGACGATGTTCACCACGCCCGGCGGCAGCTCCGCCTGCATGCAGATCTCGGCGAACAACATCGCGGAAAGCGGCGTCGTCTCGGCAGGCTTCAGCACCACGGTGTTGCCGGCGGCCAAAGCAGGGGCGATCTTCCAGGCCAGCATGAGGAGCGGGAAGTTCCAGGGGATGACCTGGCCCGCGACGCCGAGCGGCCGCGGCTTGCGGTTGGGGAAGGCCCACTCGAGCTTGTCGGCCCACCCCGCGTAATAGAAGAAGTGAGCCGCGCTCAGCGGGATGTCGACATCGCGCGACTCCTTGATGGGCTTTCCGCCGTCCATCGTCTCGACCACGGCAAGCTCGCGGGCTCGCTCCTGGATCAACCGCGAGATTCGGAAGAGATACCGGGCGCGCTTCGAGGGCGCGAGGTGCGACCAGGAGTCGAACGCGCGCCCCGCGGCCTTGACCGCCCTGTCAACGTCGACGGCGTCCGCCTCGGAAACCTCGGCGAGCTTCTTCTCAGTCGCCGGGCTGATGGTTGGGAACCGCTTCCTGCTGTGAGGCTCGACCATCTTTCCGCCGATGAACAGGCCGTAGCTGGGCTCGATGTGAACGTGGTCGATCGCTTCAGGAGCGGGCGCGTACTCGAAGACCTGCTTGGCCAGCTCCGCGGATTGCTTCTTGGTGATCGCCATCAGTCGATCGTGAAGTAGTCGCCGGACTGGTACACGCCAGTGCGTTCCTTGTCGATCTGCATCAGCACGTCGTTGAGGAGCGTTGATGCGCCCAGGCGGAAGCGCTCCGGTGTCATCCAGTCGGACCCGAGGGTTTCATAGAGCAGTACCAGGTAAGCGATCGCCTGCTTGGAGGTTCGGATCCCGCCCGCGGCCTTGAAGCCAACAGGCCGCCCGGTCTCGCGGAGGAAATCACGAATCGCCTCCATCATGACCAGGCTCGCCGGCAGCGTGGCCGCGGGCTGCACCTTGCCAGTCGAGGTCTTGATGAAGTCGGCGCCGGCCGCCATGGCGAGGATGCTGGCGCGCCGCACTGCGTCGTAGGTGCCGAGCTCTCCAGTTTCCAGGATGACCTTCAGGTGCGCATTGCCGCACGCCTCCTTCACGGCCACGATCTCGTCGTACACGCGCTGGTAATCGCCTGACAGGAACGAACCGCGATCGATCACCATGTCGATCTCATGCGCGCCGGCGCGCACCGCGTCTTCGGTTTCGGCGACCTTGATCGACAGGAAGCTCTGGCCAGACGGAAACGCGGTGGCCACCGACGCGACGCGCACATTGCTGCCGCGCAGATGCTCGACGGCGTCCGCCACGCGTGCCGGGTACACGCAGATCGCGGCCACCGATGGGATCGTCGGATCGCCTGGCTTCGGCCGGATTCCCTTGGCGCACAGTGCGGTCACCTTGCCCGTCGTGTCCGAACCCTCGAGGGTCGTGAGGTCCATGCAGCGGATCGCCAGGTCGGGCGCCCAGAGCTTGGACGCCTTCTTGATCGAGCGCTTGGCAAGTGACGCCGCCCGCTCGTCGGCGCCGACCTCGTCCACGCTGCGCACGCCGCGCATGAGCGATCCGAGATGCGTGAGGGAAAGAGCCGTGGCCACCAATGGGATTATGCGACGAGGCTGCGAGGTGCAGACGGTGGACGCTGCAGGATAGGACCTAGTTGGTCAGCTCGTCCCCGAGCAGGTCCATCAAGAGACCGTCGTGCCAGGTGCCGTCCACACCTCGCTCGTAGCGGCGCATCACGCCGACCGGACGGAAGCCGACCTTCGAGTAGCACTGGATCGCGGCCACGTTGTCGGCGGCCGGGTCGATCACGAGGCGATGGTGGCCGCGAGCCGCGATCAGGTGTTTCGCGAGCGTGCGTACGGCGTCGGCGCCAAGCCCGCGGCCGTGGAGTGCTGGGTCGAGATAGATGTCGATGCCCGCATGCCTGTAGTCGGGCTCGTCCTCAGCACTCCACTGGATCGCGCCGGCGACCCGTCCGTCGTGCTCGATGACAAAGGTCTCCGTACCTTCTTCGGCCAGGTCCTCGGCCACCGCGGCGGCCATGTCGTCGCCCCCGCGCCACCAGCGCGCCACCTCCGGGGTCGCGCGAATCCGGGCCAGCTCCGGGATATCCGATGTCGCGGTGGGCCGCAGCCTCACGTGCGCGCCCTCGAGAATCGTCATGAGACGCGACAATGGTGCTCTCATGGCGGTCCACCTGAGCGGGCGCTCGATCTCAAACCGCCGCTGGGTTAGGAGGACTACGTGCAGATCACGAAGAACGGCGTCAAGACGATGGCCGGCCCGGCCGAGTGGTTCACGGGCGTTGTCCATGTCGACTCGGTCGCGGTGCCATCGCAGGGGTCTCGCGTCAACGCGAGCAGCGTCCATTTCACGCCTGGCGCCCGAACTGCCTGGCATACGCATCCCAACGGCCAGACCATCTTCGTCACCGAGGGTGTCGGCTTGGCCCAGCGGCGTGGCGGGGTGATCGAGGTCATCCGGGCTGGGGATCGGGTCTTCTTCGAGCCGGGTGAGGACCACTGGCACGGCGCTGCCCCGACACGTTTCATGACGCACATCGCGATGCTCGATGTCGACGATCGGGGCAACGCCGCCACGTGGGGAGACCACGTCAGTGAGGCCGAGTATGCAGCGGCGCCGCCGATTGACCACGATCGCGCCGGTTGATGGCGCCTGGTGGGAGTCAAGGGCTGGCGCAGAGCGCACGCTCGGGCTGAAAGCTCGCCCCCGTTGTAACTTGCTCCCGCCGTCGATCGCTTGGGAAACCCAGTCAGGACGGGCGCCTTTCCTTCACCACCGGCTTCAGATCGCCCTTCAGCGCATCCTCATACGCGGCCCAAAGCACCCCGTACGCCGCGACCAGGCCGTCGGGGCGAGGCTGGCTCAGTGCCACTTCGAAGCGCTTCGTGTACGGATGGTCGCCCAGCTCATCTCGCAGCAAGGCCTGACTCTGCGCCTCCCATTTCGACGCCGACGCGAGGTCCTTGCGCTTCTCGATCATGAGCCGGCCCCGGTTCATCATCTCCTCCAGGCGCGCAACGAAGCCGTGCCGGTCGAATCCCTTCGGTGCGCGGGGCGGGCCCTCGCGGCTTACCGTCTTCCATTGGACCGGGCGGTTGTATGACGGGGGCGACGCAGAGGGGCGCCAGCCAACGGCTGCCCGCTGACGGTCATATGCCGCGCGCTTGGTGCTGTTGGTCAGAACGTCATGCGCCAGGTTGATCAACTTCGCGTGCTCGAGAGCATCCGGATGGTTGCCGCGGTCCGGATGCCAGTACATGAGCTGCCGCCGCCAGGCGGAATGCAACTCTGACTCCGTGGCGTCGGGCGGGACACCGAGCACGAAGTAGTAGTCGGCTAAGGGACGGCGGTCGTTAGGCGAGGCCGCACCTCCTTCGTCTTGGACGCAGAACGGGGCTGTGGAAGCGCAGTCTCGCACGGCGGCCGGGGCTTGTGGCAAGCCCCTCCCCACGGGGATAATAGTTAGGCTGTCACCTTGCTCCAGTCGGAAGGCATCTTCGGTGCGTGACCTGGCCGCAGCCTATTTATGCCTGGCCCTCCTACTCACAGCCTGCTCATCTGGCTCAAGCCGATCCTCCCAGGCGCCGTCCTCGCCACCTGGTTTCGTCCTCGACGTCGTTGCCCATGACCGTTTCACGGTCCTTATTTCTACCTATGCCGTTGCAAGGGCTAAGAGCGTCGACGTCGACTTGATCAAGATCACGGAGGCTACGCTCGTGCGCATCGATCAACTACTGCCTGGCCCTAAGGCGACGATCACTATTCGCAGGTCAAGCGAGCTGGTTCCGGAGACGGGCACGGCCGGTGAGACTGCCCCTGACGGTCTCGTAACCGACATCGGTTTTGGCGCTATTAACGGGTTGGCGCTCAGGGAGGTGTTGGACACATGGCTGCCACGTACTCTTGCGCATGAAGTGCATCACCAGCTGCGACTTCAAATTCTTGGCTATCACGGCAGCCTGCTTGACGCGCTTGTTGGCGAAGGCACCGCCAGCCTCTTTGACATGCAAGTGTTCGCTGGACCGACTGATCCTGGAGTTGCTGGATTGACAGCGGCTCAGGAGCACACGCTCTGGTCGGCAGCGCAGCATGACCTTGATTCATCGAACCGAACAGCCGATTGGATGTTCGGCAACGCGGCGCGTGGCATCCCCCATGATGCCGGATACACAATCGGCTACCACATCGCCGCCGCGTACTTCGCAACCCACCCTTCGATCTCTCAACATGACCTGGCAGTTCAGTCGAGTGAGGCGATCCTCGCCGGAAGCGACTACAACCCTTAGCACCTTGCCGCGGAGTGGTGCTCGCGCAGGGCATCGAACCCTGACCATGGGATTGAGACTCCCGACAGACGTCTCAAGGCGGGACCTCGATCTCGACTCGGGGGTCGGCCTCACGTGCACCCTAAGCGGACAAGGAGCCTCAGCGTCTAAGGGTCCAGGGAGAGCGAATCGTTCTCCGGATCCTGGTCGCTTACATCAGCCAGCCCTGATCGATGAGCGAGGATTCGGTCCGCGGCATCATCGGGCGCCATCGACGTGATGTCCAGGGTCAACGTGGAAGGCAGTTGAGGATCGAGTACCTGCTCGGTCGCAATTCGGCCCTTGATCCAGTCGGTGCTAATCGATTTCATCATGGCTTGGCGTTCTGGGCTGGCGATGCGGCGGCACAATTCCTCCGGCTCACACAAGAGCCGAACCACCATGAACGCGGAACTTCTGGCGGTGGCCAGTGACTCAAGCACCGCGACCCACTGCCGCTCTTTGGGACTATCGATCAAGTCGTTCGTGAAGATGAACGACCATTCCTTCGGCGAGAGCGTCGCAATTGTTGCTATAACGGCATCGCGAACCTCGCCGACTCGTTCCCACGTGGCTGCTGGCAATGGACGCACGCCGTCGAGATCGAGAAGTCCGAAGATCGGATTGTTGACATAATGGTTATCGATCAGACGTGTCTGCTGCCCCTGATCGATCAGACGGCGTCGGAGCGCCTTCCCCACGGTGTACTTTCCCGTACCGGAGAACCCAATCAGCAGAAAGATGGCTGCTCTGGTTTGCAAGCTAAGTTCGCGTTGCACTCCTCGTCGACTATTTTGGTCTCGTCATGATCCAAGCGGGGGTCAATGAACGGCCGAGCGACATGCGTGAGGCCTTCGGTTGGGCATGCCGTCCACGACGCCCCGGCGACCGCCATCGTGGCTCGCTTCTACTGTCTGGGTTTGACCGCCCGGAAATGCAGGAATAGCGGAAGCCTGTCCCACCGTCCTCCGTCCCCGACGCGATGTTCGCGCACGGCTTCGACCAAAAGGCCAGCGCCTTCGAGGGGTCGGAAATAACCTTCCATCGAGTGGTGCGTCTGCTGGAATTCCATCTCGAGTCCGTCCTTCTTCATGTGATCTGAGTACCGAAAGGACTCCAGATAACTGCCCTCGATCAGAAATGGCGCATCAGGCTCCCTCGAGGTGAACAAGCCGGCCGAATTCAAGGGGTGAACGACAGCTGCACAAAGACGGCCACCAGGCTCCAGAACCCGTGCGATCGACTTGATGGCTTCCTCCATATCGTCCATGTCCTGCAACGACATAAAGGCGACAGCCAGATCACAGCATCCGTCTTGCAATCCAAGCCGGGCAGCGTCTGATCGGACAACCGGTGGTCCCCCTGCCCCCGCAGCGGCTTGCAGCATCGTCAACGACAGATCCACTCCGACGACCCTGTGGCCTCGAGCGGCAAGGTCCCGGCTCACGCGTCCCTCCCCGCAGCCGATGTCGATCGTCATTCGTCCCGGCGACGGAATGAGCTTGAAGAAGGCATCTCTATGGTGCCGCCAGTAGCTGTCGTGTCCTGGCTCACGAGCCCACGCGATCCAGTTTCGCGCCTGCGCTTCCCACCCACTCGCCAGCTTCTGAGCCTGGATACCTTGATGTCGCACTCGCAGTGGGCGCTGTTCAGACACGAGCGCAGCTTACTCAAGGGGTGTCGGAAGATATGACCCTAAGCTCCTGGAGCTGCAGAAGGATCCAATGGTGGGACGCCCGGTCTCGGCCGGTGTCGAAGCACTGTCCTCAACCACCAAGAAGCCGAATCGTTGGTAGAAGGGCACTGCGTTGTCTCGAGCAGACGCCCACAGAATCGTCGCGCCCGAGATCCGCAGCCGTCGCAACGCCTCGTCGAGCAAGGCGGAACCAATTCCTTGGCGTTGATGGGCTGGGTCCACTGCCATGAACTGCAGCAGGACGGCGTCAGGCACGTCGGGTCGCGCAGGACAGTCTTCACGGTAAAAGCTGGAAATGGCCACGACCGTGCCGGCGGAGTCAACCGCGCCGAGGTGCCACGAATCAGGCGCATCGTCCAGTTCGTGGTGCATGCTGGGCAAGTCGGTACGCCCATCGGCCGACACGGCTCGGCGGAGAGTGTGAGTTTCCCCGGCAGCGAGTTCCCGCACCTCGAATCTCATATCAGGCTCTTTGAACAATGTGGCGCCTCTGATGACGCTTGACATTCAAGTCTCAGGAGACTCTCTCACAAGAAACGGGGGACCGCCAACTCGCGGGGACTCGACGCTGATCACATCGGCGCACGGACGTCACTCGGTGGTTGAGATTCCGCGAATATCTCAGGCCGTATCCAAGTGGGCCCCGGCTGCGACTGTCTGAGTAGAACCCGTAGCCATACCCACCTGAGGAGAAACATGAGCCACAAGATCCGCAACCTCGTTTTGGCGGCGAGCTTCGCCATCGGCGTCAGCGCCTCCGGAGCGACGGCAGCGAGCGTACTCGCCAATTCGCCGAATCCCGAGCCCACCGGCACCGGCACCTCGCAGACCGGCGTCACCGTCAACGACAACAAGGACGACGGCGAGAAGGGCCAGGTCGGCGTTCAGGAGATCGGCGACAAAACATGATGGTGCTCGCACCGGTGTGATTTAAGGCGCGCGAGTCGAATCTAAGCTCGTTCAGAACCGAGCGATGCCGATGAGCAGTTACGGCAGCCTCCTCACGCCAGAATGAAGGAAAGCAGGCCACCGACAATGCACGCGACGCCGACCGCCTTGGGGAGCAGGTCACCAAGCCGAACATTCTTCTCGATGAAGAACACGGCGCTGATCACCGCCATCCACGCCAGGTTCATCAGTCCAAGCACCACGAGCACCGCCATCAACGCCCAGCAGCATCCGAGGCAGTACAGACCGTGCGATGCGCCTGTGCGGAAAGCCGAAACGGAGCCCCCGCCGAAATCGTGGGTCACGATGAAATGGAGTGGCGACCGGCATGCTCGCAGGCACGCCTTTTTCGGCGGCGTGAACTGGTATACGCCGGCCAGGGCGATGACCAGTCCGGCCAGCCGGGGCAGCCATGACGGCTGGTTCATGGACAACTGGTTCAGCACTCCGAGTCCTGCGAGTGGGATGAGGCCGGCGGCCGCCCACACCAACAAGTAACCGAGCACGAAGGCGGCGGTCGGCACGCCTCCCTCGCTCCGCGCCCGAGAAACCGATGAAAAGGCAAGCGTCATTGGCGCGACGGAAGGAAACATCATCGCGATCATCATCACGAGCCAGGTGACGAGAAAGAGTCCCGCGCCCATCATCGCCATCCCACCCATGGCCCTTGATCCGCTC
>JBOHUQ010000076.1:0-6041 GCA_050734495.1 Candidatus Dormibacteraceae bacterium | reverse complement strand
CCTCGGCTCCGCCGTCGTGTTCACCAGCGACGGGTTCCTGCTGACCAACGCGCATGTGGTGGGCAGCGCGCAGTCGGGGACGGCATCGTTCGCCGACGGCACCTCGGCGCCGTTCACCGTGGTCGGCGCGGACCCGCTGTCGGATCTCGCCGTGCTCAGGACGGCGGGTCCCACCCCTCCGCCTGCCGAGCTCGGCGAGGCGGACCAGCTGGTCGTCGGCCAGCTGGTGGTCGCCGTCGGTAACCCGCTCGGCCTCGCTGGCTCGGTCACCGCTGGCGTGGTCAGCGCCCTGGGGCGGTCGCTGCCCACCCGGAGCGGGGCGGCCGTCCGGCTGATCGCGGACGTGATCCAGACCGACGCCGCGCTCAACCCGGGCAACTCCGGGGGGGCGCTCGCCGACTGGCAGGCGCGCCTCATCGGGGTCAACACCGCGGTCGCCGGGATGGGCCTTGGCCTGGCCGTTCCCATGAACCGGACCACCGAAGCCATCCTGTCGGCGCTGATGCGCGACGGTCGCGTCCGCCGCGCCTACCTCGGGATCGCCGGCGGCACCCGTGCCTTCCCGCCGGCCACGGCCCAAAGGCTCGGCCAGAAGGCGGGCGTCGAAGTGCAGGAGGTCGTCAGCGGCAGTCCGGCCGCAGGTGCAGCCCTCCGCTCCGGGGACATCATCGTCTCGGTGGCGGACGTGGCCGTTGCCAAGGCGGGCGACCTGCAGCGCCTCATGGTCGAGACGCGCATCGGCTCGAAGCTCGCCCTGAGCGTCCTCCGTGGCGACCACCTGGTCACGCTCGAAGTCGTGCCCGTGGAGCTGGCCTAGGGCGCGCGGACGGCGGGGCGCGACGAGAGATTCGAGGTCAACGTGGCCGCGATCCCAGGCGCGGGCGAGCACCGGGAGTGAGCGCATCGGTTGAGGCCCGAGCGAGGAGCTGAGCCCGCAACGACGGAGGTCGGCCGCATGGGCCCCGAAGATCCGTCGAGGATCCGCGGGCCGCGAGCCTAAGGACCACCGGCTACACTCGCGGAGGTGGCCAAGCAGCGGATTCGCAACTTGCTCCAGGCGCGTCCGCAGGATGGCCGCTTCCGCATGGCGGACGTCGATGCCGATTCGACGCCCGGACTCAATACCCGCAAGAGGGTCTCGCGCGACCTGAAAAAGCACAGAGCACAGCTGTTCAACCTCCAGGAGCGCCTGTATGCGGAGCACAAGCGATCTCTTCTGATAGTGCTCCAGGGCATGGACACCAGCGGCAAGGACGGAACGGTCACCCACGTGATCGGGGGCATGAACCCCGAGGGTGTCAACATCACGTCGTTCAAGCAGCCCACGCCCGAGGAGCGTCGACACGGCTTTCTCTGGCGGATTCGCAAACGGCTGCCGGACGACGGCGCGATCGGCATCTTCAACCGATCGCACTACGAAGACGTGCTCATCGCCCGCGTCCATGCGCTCGCCAAGCCCCCCATCATCGAGCGCCGCTACGGGGTCATCAACCGCTTTGAACGAGAGCTGGTGCGGAGCGGCACCAGGGTCGTCAAGTTCTGCCTTCACATCTCGTACGACGAGCAGCGCCGCAGGCTCCTCGAGCGTCTGCGAGATTCCGACAAGAACTGGAAGTTCAAGGAAACCGACATCGACGAGCGCGCGTTCTGGGACGATTACATGAGCGCCTACAGCATCGCGATCACCCAGTGCTCCACCCCGTGGGCGCCGTGGTATGTCATCCCGGCCAACGACAAGGACTATCGCAACTGGGCCATCTCACGGGTGCTGATCGAAGTCATGAACGAGATGAGCCCGCAATATCCACATCCGAGGTTGGACATACCCCGCCTCGTCAAGCGCTTGCAGGCGTAGCTGGACAGGCCAGGTTTGATACGTTTAGTGGCAGTTCGAATCGAATTCGTGAGGGGACGACAAAAATGAAGCGGTTGCATTTCGTTACCGGGCTCGTGGCAGCGTTGTTTGTCGCGGCTTGCGGCTCGACGGGAGGCGGCGTATCGAACACGAGCTCCTACTCGGGCAAGACGATCAAGCTCGGGGCGATCCTATCGATCACGGGAGCGGGCGGCGTCTACGGGCCGCAGAGCCGCGACGGGATGAACCTCGCCGTGAAGCAGATCAACGCCTCGGGCGGCGTCAACGGCGCGCAGATCGTTCTGACCATCAACGACGACGCATCTGACAAGGCCCAGTCGGCCCAGGTCGCGCAGAAGCTGATCCAGGAAGAGCAGGACCTGGCGCTGCTGGGCCCAACGCTGTCCAACTCGGCCGTCGCCGTTCACCCTCTTGCTGAGAGCCTCAAGACGCCGATCGTTGCAGTGAGCACGACCGGCATCAACATCGTGCCGAACTGCAATGCACCGTCCACGGTGCCGTGCAAGTACGTATTCCGTGACAGCCTTGGCGAAGAGACCGCGATCCCCGACACCATCAAGTCGTACGCGGCCGACTCACACCCGGCGACCGGGGTGCTGCTCGTCGCGCAGGACGACAAGTTCTCCAGCGACGGCGGCACGATCGTGCAGAAGACGGTCGGCCAGTACAACATCCAGCTGCTCAAGACCATCAAGTTCAACAAGGCCGAGGCCGACCTCTCGCCGTACGTCACTCAGGCGGTGCAGCTGAAGCCCGACGTGATCTTCATCACGTCTCTCGGCAACATTCCCTCGAAGATCATGACCGAGGCCCGCAAGCAGGGCTGGAACGGCCAGTTCCTGGGTGGAAACGGGTTCAACACCGCAACGGTTTCCAAGGCGGCCGGCGCGGCCGGCAAGGGAGCGCGCAGCGCCAGCGCCTGGTACCTCGGCAACACCTTTGCGTCCAACGCCGACTTCGTGAGCGCGTACCGGGCCGAGTTCAACAAGGACCCCGACCAGTTCGCGGCCCAGGGTTACGCGGCGATCAAGATCATCGCCGACGCGGCCAAGCGCGCAAACCTGACGTTTTCCAACCTTCCCGGAGACCGTGACAAGCTGCGCGCGGCCCTGGAGTCGGTCAACATCCAGACACCGCTCGGGCCATTCCAGTTCACCAGCACGCATGACGTCAAGCAGACGGTGTGGGTGATCGCGATGGACGGCAACGGCGGTTTCACGCTCGTCCACCAGATCAACCCGAGCTGATGCTGATGGTGGGGGCCGGCGCCGGTCCCCCACCCCCTTCTAGACCGCGGGCGATCGATGGATCAACAGATCCTCAACGCGATCTTCATCGGCTCCATCTATGCGCTCTTCGCCGTCGGCTACACGCTGGTCTTCGGCGTTCTCGACATCCTCAACCTCGCCCACAGCGCGGTCTTCATGCTCGGTGCGGCGGTCACGTACTCGCTCACGGTCAACCACGGCCAGCCCTTCTGGGTTGCGTGCATCCTGGGCATCGCCGTGTCGGGTGTCATGGGTCTCGTGATCGAGTACGTGTGCCTGCGGCCGCTGCGGCGGCGGAAGGCGCCGCCGATCGCCGCCCTCATCTCGACCGTCGGTCTGGCCTTGATCATCGTGGCCGCCATCGAGCAGGGCCAGACCGGCACATTTTTCTCCTGGCTCTGGGTGGACGGTCCGAACTCGGTTGCATTTCCCGCCGGCACGATCCCCAACCCGACCTGGCACGTCGGAGACCTCACGCTGGAGGCGAGCAAGGTCGCGATCATCCCGATCTCGATCGCCTTGATGCTCATCCTCGGCTACGTGATCCGATACACACAGGTCGGACGCGGGTTGCGGGCGGTGGCCGAGAACCCTCGCGCGGCTCGGCTCATGGGCCTGGACGTCGACAGAATGATCGCGCTCACGCTCGTCATCTCGTCGGCATTGGGCGGGCTGGCGGGCATCCTGTTCGGCGTCGCGCTGGGCGACATCAGCCCCTACATCGGCCGCGACAATGTCGAGGTTCGCGGCCTCGCCGTGATCGTGCTCGGCGGGATGGGCAGCGTCCCCGGGGCAGTGATAGGCGGCTACCTGCTGGGCTTTATCGAAGTCCTCGCGCTGGTGGTGCTGAGCAGCAGCGCCCGGGGGGGCGTGGCCTTTGCCGCCCTGTTCCTCATGCTGGTGCTGCGGCCCCAAGGGCTGTTCGGCGCGCAGGTCCGCGAGAAGATCTAGCGCCGGATGGACCTCTTCATCCAGCTCTTCACGGATCCGGTCGGATTCTGGAACTCGCACACCCTTCTGATCGCGCAGATCGGGATCAACGGCATCCTGGCCTCGTCGATGTTCATCGTTCTCTATTCCGGACAGCTGTCCATCGCGGCCCCGGGCTTCATGGCGATCGGGGCATATACCGCGGTGCTCATGGACCTGTACTGGCACACGCCTCTGGCGCTGAACATCCTCGCGGGCTCGATGCTGGCCGGAGTCGTCGGCGTCCTGGTGGGGCTGCCGGTTCTCCGCTTGCGCGGAGTGTTCCTCGCCATCGCCACGATCGGGTTCGTCGAGGCGCTTCGCCTTGGCCTGATCCTCAATCTCCCGATCACAGGTGAGGGCCTGGGCCTCAAGAACCCGACGGCCGACCCGCTCGGAGGCATCAACATCGTGCTTGCCTCCCTGGCCGTCGTCCTGTTCGTCATGTGGCGCCTGACCAAAGGACGCCTGGGCGCAGCGTGGTCGGCGATCCGGCAAGACGAGCTCGCGGCACTCAGCCAGGGCATCCACGTGGCGCGCTACAAGATGATCGCGTTCGTCCTGAGCGCGGTCCTCGCCGGGTTCGCCGGCGCGCTCGAAGCACACCTCAACTTCTTCGTCGACCCGGGCGACCAGCAGTACGGGGTCACGCGGGCGGTCCAGATCCTCACCTTCGCAGTGCTGGGCGGCAGCGGGCATTTTATCGGACCGATGGTCGGCGCTCTGGTGGTGACAAGCCTGCCCTGGGTCTTCCAGCAGGCGCAGACCTACATCAACGTCGTCACCGGCATCTTCCTGATCGCGGTGATCGTCTTCCGTCCGCAGGGTATCGTCGGTCGCGGTGGGCTGGCCATCATCAGACCCTGGTGGTGGCCGCGTAAGAATGTCCGTGCTCCTTCGCCTGGATGAGGTCCGGCGGCACTTCGGCGGGGTTCACGCCGTCGACGGGGTGTCGCTGGAGGTGGAGCAGGGATCCATCCACGGTCTCATCGGGCCCAATGGAGCCGGCAAGACAACGCTGGTCAACCTCATCACGGGTTACGTGCCCATGCAATCAGGGCAGGCATGGCTGCAGTCGGACGAGCTCACCGGGTTGCCCGCGCATCGGATCGCGGTATTGGGTATCTCGCGCACGTTCCAGAACATCCGGTTGTTCAAAGACTTGACCGCTCTGGAAAACGTGGTGGTGGGCATGCACACTCGACGCCGCGACGACACGCTGGCGCAGCTCGCGACGCTTCCGATGTTCCGCCGCGGCCAGCGGGCACTCATGGATGACGCGCGCGCGCTGATGGAAACCGTGGGACTCTCCGCCAGCGACATCGCCGGTCGCGCGGCGGGAACCCTGCCCTACGGCGACCAGCGCCGCCTCGAAATCGCCCGCGCGCTCGCGCTGAGACCGCGCCTCTTGATCCTCGATGAGCCGGCGGCCGGCATGAACCCCTCCGAGAAGCAGGGCATGCGTGAGCTGATTGAACGGCTCAACCAAGACGGTCTGACCATCCTGCTCATCGATCACGACATGCGTCTGGTGATGGGCGTCTGCCAGCGAGTCGCCGTGCTGGACTTCGGCCGCAAGATCGCCGAGGGTACTCCCGCCGAGGTCTCCACCGATCCGGGCGTGATCAAGGCCTACCTCGGGACCGGTGGTGAGAAGGAGGTGACGAGCGCGCCTGGCGCCAGCGCCGCGAACGACGTTGACGTGGTGATCGAACAGACGGCCCGCACGAGAGCCGGGACAGAGCCGGATAAGGCGATCCTCGAGATCGAAGACCTCACCGTCAGCTACGGCGCGGTCAACGCGGTGCGGGGTGCGTCGCTGCGGGTCGCGGCCGGCGAGGTCGTGGCCCTGATCGGAGCCAACGGCGCGGGCAAGTCGACGATCCTCAACACGCTCTCGGGCCTGATCAGGCCCGAGAGCGGACGCG
>JBOHUQ010000075.1:0-2912 GCA_050734495.1 Candidatus Dormibacteraceae bacterium | reverse complement strand
GGAGGATGGCATCTATCGATGCCGGACGACGATCGCCGGGACCCGCAACGCCGGCATCAGCGCCCGCAGGGCGCCCGGCCGTCTGGGACGTCGGATGCTCCAGATCTGGCTGGTACGGTCCACTTAGCCGAACTTCGCCTCGTAAGCCACGGCGTTGCAGCGCAGCAACTCTTGGTCAGTCATACCCATGGCGCTGGCGAGCTCGAACTCGTGGCTCAGGGTCGTGTCCGCCACCGTGCGCGAATCGGTGCTGATGGTGCACCGCACGCCTGCGCGGACCAGGCGAGGCAGCGGGTGTTCGGCGAGGGCCGGCACCGCCTTGCACTTCCAGTTGGCGGTCGGACAGAGATCGAGCACCACGCCCTCGGACCTCACGCGCTCCACGATGCGGGGATCCCGAGCCCCGATCACCCCGTGGGCGATCCGCTCGACCCCCAGGTTCAGCGCCTCCTCGACGCTCGACGGCTCGCCCGCCTCCCCTGCGTGACACGTGAGCCTCAAGCCCCCGGCGCGCGCGGCCTCGAACGCGGGGCGCTGAGGCGTCGCCGGATAGCGAACCTCATCGCCCGCGAGGTCGAATCCGACCACGCCGCGGCCTGCGAAGCGGCCCGCCTCTCGCGCGAGCGCGACATTTTCGTGTGGCGCGTGCTGCCGCATGGCGCAGACGATGGCGACCGCGCGCAGCGGAGCCGCGGCAAGGCCGGCCAGAACGGCTTCGATCACCTGTTGAATCGAGAGCCCGCGGCGCAGGTGCAGCCTCGGCGCCCACCGAACCTCGAGGTAGTCGATGTTCTCGGCGGCGGAATCGATGCCGATCTCCAGCGCCGCGCGCTCGAGCGCAGCCTCGGTCTGCAGAACCGCGATCGCGTGATCGAAATAAGCGATGTAGGCCGCCTGGGAAGGGGTGTCTGACGGCGCCACCATGCGCATTGGCCGTGGCACGTCGAGGCCCATCTGGTCAGCAAGCTGTTCGGCGGTGGAAGGCCGCACGGCTCCGTCAAGATGGCAGTGCAGCTCGGCTTTGCGCCAGGTGAGGAACGGCGAAGCGGCCGTGTTCTCTACGTCAGCGAGTAGATGTGAGGCAGCTCGCGGTACAGGCCCGCGTAGTCGAGGCCGTAGCCGATGACGAAGCGGTCGGGGATCACGAATCCGCAGAAATCGATCTTCACATCGACGACCCTGCGCGCCGGCCGGTCGAGCAGTGCGGCGATCCGCAGCGACGCGGGTCCCATGCGGCGGATGCGCTTGGTGATGACGTTGACGGTGAGGCCGGAGTCGACGATGTCCTCGACGAGCAGGACGTGGCGGCCGACGAGTGGTCCGTCGACCATGTGCGCGAGTTGGAGGCGGCCGCTGCTCGTGGTACCGCCGTGATAGCTGGAGGCCCGCACGAACTCGAGCTCTGCCGGGATGCTCAGGCTGCGCAGCAGGTCGGCCGCGAAAACGGTCGCGCCTTTGAGGATGACGACCATCACGAGCGGCGTTTCGATATCGGCGTAGGTCTCGGAGATCTGCTTGCCGAGCTGCCGTACCCGGCGCGCGATCCGCGCCGCGCTGATCATCGGCTTGCCGGTGGTGGGGCCGTCCGCGCTCGGTCCCAATGTCTTCACCGGGATCGGCTTGGTGAGCACCCCTGCCATGTAACTCTGAATTTTAGACCCCGATCGGATGCCACACGGTCTTCATCTCCATGAAGGCCGTGATCAGGTACGGGCTGGCCTCGTCGGGTGCGACCTTTATCACGCGCTTGACGTTGCCGGCCGCCGCGGCCTCGACCGCCTCGACCTCATCTGGCGTGCAGCCGGCCACGTCGATCGCGTTGACGTCCATGTGAGCCGCGAGCCAGGGCATCAGCTCGCCGCGCTGGCCGCTCAGTACGTTGACGACCCCGGCCGGAAAATCGCTGGTCGCGAAAACCTCGGCGAGCGTCAGCGCGGGCAACGGCTGCGACTCCGGCGCGAGCGCGACCACGACGTTGCCTCCGCACAGGGCCGGCGCTAGGCGCCGCACGAGTCCAGCCAGCACCGGTTCCTCGGGGGCGACGATCCCGACCACACCGGTGGGTTCCGGAAGTGTGAAATTGAAGTAGGGCCCCGCGACGGGATTGACGGTGCCTGCCACCTGCGGGAGCTTGTCCGTCCAACCCGCGTACCAGACCAGCGTCTCCACCGCCAGCTCGAGCTCGCGGCGCCCTTTCGCGCCGCCGCCGAGCAGGTCGGTGAACTCTGCGCCCCGGCTGTCGAGCATCTCCGCCGCGCGGTACAGGATCTGGCCGCGATTCATCGCCGTGCGCGCGGCCCACGCTGGAAACGCGGTCCTGGCGGCGCGCACGGCGTCGCGGAGGTCCTTGCGCGAACCGCGTGGGACGTTCACGTTTCCATCGGGACGGTACGCGCGCCCGGACTCCGAGCGCACGAACTCGCCGTTGATGAACAGCTTGTAGGTCTTGCGCACTTCCATCAGTTGAGGTCCAGGTAGGCGGCGAGTCCGTGGATTCCGCCCTCGCGCCCGTAGCCCGATTCCTTGTAGCCGCCGAATGGCGACGTGGGATCGAAGCGGTTGAACGTGTTCGCCCACACGACGCCCGCGCGCAGGCGCTCCGCCATCCAGAGGATGCGGGACCCCTTGTCGGTCCACACCCCGGCCGACAGGCCGTACGGCGTGTTGTTCGCCTTCTCCACAGCTTCGGCCGGGGTGCGGAACGTCAGCACCGACAGCACCGGGCCGAAGATCTCCTCGCGGGCGATGCGATACGACGGCGAGACGTTGGTGAACAGCGTGGGCGGGAACCAGAAGCCACGCTCGGGCAGCCGGCACTCGGGCTGGTAGAGCTCAGCGCCCTCCTCAACTCCCGACTCGACCAGACCCTGGATCTTCTCCAGCTGCGCTCGCGAGTTGATCGCGCCGATGTC
>JBOHUQ010000074.1:0-37722 GCA_050734495.1 Candidatus Dormibacteraceae bacterium | reverse complement strand
GGAGGATGGCATCTATCGATGCCGGACGACGATCGCCGGGACCCGCAACGCCGGCATCAGCGCCCGCAGGGCGCCCGGCCGTCTGGGACGTCGGATGCTCCAGATCTGGCTGGTACGGTCCACTTAGGACAGAAGGGGCAGCAAGTACTCCAGGGAGCGGCTCACCCGGCCCAGTGGCCGCTCTTCCGAGGATGAGAGTCTGGTCTCCTGCCGCAGGGCGTACCAACCGCGATAGGTCGACTTTCGCAGCGCTTCGACGATGCGGTCGACGTGCGCGCTTCCTTCGCCAAGCGGCGTGAACAGACCGAGCCTGACCGCCTCAGCGAAATCGTGGCCGTGATCGCGCACCTCCTCGGCCAGCCGGGCGTCGAGATCGTTGAGCTGCACGTGCTGGATCCGGCCGGCCGCGAGCTCGAGGATCTCGATCGGGTCCGCGCCGGCAAGCACGAGATGGCCGAGATCCAGGCAGATACCGGCGTCGGAGCCGACCAGCAGGCGCTCGATGTCCTCGGGGCCCTGGATGGTGCTTCCAAACTTCGGCTGGACGGCCAGGCGCAGCTTGTGGCGGGAGCACACGTGCTCGACCGAGCCGATCGAGTGGAGGAGGTGCGCCCATTCTGTGTTGGACAGGACGATGCCGTGGTCCATTCCACCGGCCCGGTCCGCGATCGCCGAGAGCACGAGCGTCTTGGCGCCCAATGCCGACAGCCACTGGGCGTGGCCGTCGATGTGCGCCAGCTCGGCGCCGCGGATGTCGTGGTGATGGAGAATCGCGCCAACCTGCCCCGCCACCAGCGTGAGGCGATGACGTTTTAGGAGCGGCTTGGCCTGGTCGCTGCGGTCCGGGAGAAAGCGCGGCGGCCCCGCGGTGACCGCGCCCTCGCCCACGGCCGCCGCTTCTGAGAGCACCCGTTCAGGGTCGAGCTGGTGTCCCCAACCGGGGACGTCGCTGATCCCCCAGCAGACCGGTGAGATCGCCAGGCGATGCGTGACGCGGGCCGACCTCATCCCTGGGAACGTGCGGACCGATCGAGCAATCAACGCGCAGAGATTAACCTTCTCCACAGGCCATGCCGGAACCGCATCCGCTCCCTTTCGATCTGCGCGCTGCGACGCTGGCCGACATCGGCATCGTGGCCGATCTCGAGGCGACCCGCGATCCTGAGGACCCTCGCGACCCCGAGATGATGCGTTTCTGGTGGACCAGTGCCTCTTTGAGCCAGGTCTCCTCGCGCCTCGTTGCTGTGGACGGGAACCAGGCGGTGGCGTTCATGGCGGCCTCGCACGAACGTTGGGGGGAGGCACCCGAGCGATTCGGTTCCCTTCGCGCCGTGATCCGATCCGATGTGTGGTCCGAGCGCGAATACGTGAGATTGATCGGACAAGGCGAGCGATGGCTCGGATCGGAAGGTGTGGTCGACGCTGTGAACAGGGTGCGCGAAGATTTCAGCCGCGAGCTCGAGGCCCTGGATAGGATCGGCTATCGAGAGGTGCGGCGGCAAAACGTCTCAGAGCTTGACCTTGTCGCACACCGCGACGATTTGCTGCGGGGCTTGTCTGAGGAGCGCCGCAAGATGAAGGAGCAGGGCGTGACAATGCTGACCCTGAGCGAATACAAGGAGCCGAACCGCCTCGTGAAGCTGTACGAAATGATGATCGCGGCGGAACAGGACATCCCTGTCACCGTGCCGATACCCACGCAGCCGTTCGATGAGTGGATGCGCGCCACGTTCGACGACCCCGGAGTTCGGGAGGATCGGTTCTGGATCGCGCGCGATGGCGAAGCCATCGTCGGCCTCTCGTACATGGAGTTCCCACCCGTGCGGGGACTCCCGTGGACCGCATTCACGGCCACCTCGAAGAAGGTGCGCGGCCGAGGCATCGCGCGCGCGCTGAAATACGAGTCGATGGGACAGGCGATCGAGCTCGGTTCCAAGCGTGTGAGGACCGCCAACGACGGAGCCAATGCACCGATCCTGCACATCAACAAAGTGATGGGCTACCGGCTCGTCACTCCGGTGATCGAGCTCCACCGGAGCATTCCTGCGTGAGCGAGGAACCGTATGGAGTCAGGGCACTGCCCGAGCTGTATCGGGAATGGGCATCGACCGGGATGGTGGCCAACATCGGGACGCGCATCGTCGAGGTTGCTCACGGCAGCATCGTGCTGGAAGGCAACATGACGGGCGAATCGCACGGCTTCCCGACGTCTCGCGGCACGATCATCCATGGCGGAGCGATCGCGACCCTCGCCGACGAAGCGCTCGCCTCGGTCGCGTTCACCGCGGCGGAAGAAGGTGAGACCACGGTCACCGCGGACCTGAAGGTCGATTTCCTGAGGCCTGCCCAACCCGGCCGCCTGCTCGCCCGAGCGACCGTGCGGCACCGCACGCGACGTCTGGCATTCTGCGAAGCAACGGTCGAGCAGGACGGAGGCCCGATCGTGGCCGAGGCGCGAGCGGTGATCGCTTACGTGAAGGCCTGACTCTACGAGGGGATGATCGCCGGCAGGAGGGTCATCTGCCAGTGCGTACCGCCGTCGCTCGTGCTTTCGAGCACAGACCTCGTCCCAGCCATGGCGCCGAACCAGGCGTGCATGGGATCGAGGACCTGCAGCGACCCGGGTAGCGGCTGGGGCACCCCGAGGTTGCGGTAGGGCGTCCACGTCGTTCCGCCGTCTGAGCTCGTCGACCAGGCGCCGGAGCCGATCCACCACCAGTCCTGGGCGTCGGAGTAGCCGATCGCTCCCGGAGCCCTGGGAGGCGTGATGACGCTCCAGGTGGACCCGCCGTCGAGAGAGCCAAGCTGAACCTGGTTGGGTGCCTGGTCCCCAGAAAACAGCGTGTTCGCGTTCCTGGTTCCAGCCGCCGACCATGACGAGCTGGAAATCGTGTCGACGAAGATCGCGTAGGTGTAGAAGACCGGGACCCCTCCGTCGAAGGTGCGGACGGTAAGGGGCGGATAGGACGAGACGCTTGCGCCGATACCGGAACGGCCGTGGACTATCACGAAGCTTGCGACCGTGGCGATCACGCCGCGGCCCTCGGTCGGCTGGGTCGCGACGAGGAATTGGCCGGTCGCCGGCCATCCACCTGTCGGAGCCGGCAGCGAAGCCTGGCGCCACGCAACTCCGCCGTCGACACTTTCGTATGCATAGGGCCGCGCCGACAGGCTGTCCAGCCAACCGACCTGCGGGTTCTTGAAATGGACTCGATAGGCGATGTCGCTCCCCCGCGCGGGGGAACCGAGGTTCGTCCACGTTGCTCCGCCGTCGCTCGTCCGGAACAGCTCGGCTCCACTGGCGACGCTGGGGGTGCTGAGAAGCAACCAGCCGTGAGAGGCATCCGCGAATGACACGGACGACACCGACCTCAGGTAGGCGACGCCGCTGAGGATGGACGTCGGGGACCATCTGTGCCCGCCGTCTCCGGTGCGATAGATCACCGACTGCGGCCCCAACACTGCGACGACGCCGTGGGTCGAATCGAAGAAGTTGATGTACACCCCGGCGTTTCCAGCATTCCCCGTCAGCTGGCGCGCCCAGTGATTGCCCGCATCCGTCGTGTGCATGAGCGCGAAGCGACCCGAGTCGAAGGTCGCGGCGAACCAACCTGTGCTTGGGCTCACGAAGTCGACGGCCGCGAGCCGGTAGGCGGCAGGTGGCGGAGGCGAGGCGGGGGCGGCTGCCGGCCCAAGGGTGGGCCGGAGATAGGCGACCGCCGTGAAGCCGATCACAAGGAGGGAGATGGCGATCAGGCCGAGCCCTCGTACTGCGCGAGCCGGCGCAGCCGGCGGGTCGTAATCGGCTTCGGGTTCTTGTGGTCCCATCGCCTGGTGCCTTCAGCTTAGGACGGAACGGGCACTTGCACGGGTGTCCAGTGCAGGCCGCCGTCTGAAGTGACGGCCAGCCCCGTCCCGGGAGCCTGGGCCAGGCCTGGTGCCACGCCCACCATCTGCGCCCAGGCGTGCTTGGCGTCGATGACCTGCGGCAGGTAATTCCAATCGTCCAGCTGAAGCGAGACCTGCTTCCATGACATTCCCGCGTCGGAGGACTTGAACAGGGCTCCGAAGCGCATCGCCCACCAGTGGGACGCGTCCTGGAACACGAAGTCGGCGTAGCCCGCGTTTCCAGGTGGGGACGGGAGACGGCGCCACGTGGTCCCTCCGTCAAACGACGTCAATCCCACCGGACCGGCATTCAGGTCGTCGGCGACCGCGAGCAGGCCGTGCCCAGGCAGCAGATACACGCTGCTCCCCAGCAGTGGAGCGCTGCCCTCCGCCAATCCTCCCTTGGCAGAAGTGACCGGAAGCGGGTGCGGCTGCCAGGTGTGCCCCGCGTCAACGGTGGAATAGACAACAGCCTGGCCCTGCGCAAATCCTCCCATCCATCCTTCTCGCGGAGTGCGAAAGACGAAATTGCTGAATCCTCCCTTGGCTGCAAATTCCCACGCTGGAGGTTGGGGCAGCGAGACCCAATGGTCGCCCGCGTCGGAGGTCGAGAAGAATTGAGAGTCAGCGGTTCTCTGGTCGGGTGATAGAACTGTCCCCATGATCCAGCCGTGAAGCCGGTCTGAGAAGTACACGGACGAATATGAGAACGCCGGCATCGTCAGGGCGGTCCAGTGGTTGCCTCCGTCCCCGGTGCGGTAGGCCGCGGCGCTTCCGCCCAGCGCCACGAGCCCGTTGCTTCGGTCGAAGAACTGAATTTTCAGAGGACCGGCGTTCAGCGAGCTCGCGGACCCGACGAACTGACGCTGCCAATGCCGTGCCGAGTCAGACGTCTTGAACACCCAGAACCGGGGCGCGGCGCTCGTCCCTTCTTCCACGACCGCCCATCCGGCCTCTGGCGTCAGGAAGTCATACGCGACGATGTATCGCTCGGGGACGAGCGGCGGGGGCGGTGTCGCCGCCGCCCCCAGCACCGTTTGCCGTGCCGGCAATGCCGGATGCAGGTAGACCAGGCCGACGACCACGATCGCGGCCAGCGCCCCAGCCATGAGCGGCAGCGCGTGCCTGGCGCGTTGACTCAAGCCGGCGTCCTCATCGAGGTCGTCAGACACAGATAGATTGTGAGCACAGATGGTGCGACTGGCGGTGATCGACGATGCGGCTGCGATCGCGCGCGCTCACGTCGCGAGCTGGCGCACGACCTATCAAGGCCTGCTGCCCGATGACTTCCTGTCCTCGCTGAGCGAGGACGCCTACACCGACCGATGGAGGCGGGTCATGGGCGATGGCCTGAGCCGCGTGTTCGTGGTCGACGAGCACCGTCGAGGTCAGCCTCGACGATCTACCGACGACGAGATCGTGGGATTTGCGTCATGCGGGCGAGAGCGCGCCGGAGAGACCGGGTTTTCGGGTGAGCTCTATGCGATCTACATCCTGGAGTTCGCACAGAGGCGGGGGCACGGCCGCGAGCTGGTGCGCGCCGTGGCCGGCGCGCTGAGGGAGATGAAGCTGCGTGACATGATCGTGTGGGTCCTGCGCGACAACACGGCCGCCCGCGATTTCTATGAACGCCTCGGCGGCGCCTACGTTCGATCGCAGCCCATCACGATCGGGACCGCGACGCTCGAAGAGGTGTCGTACGGGTGGCGGAGCCTCGAGGAACTCCGCTACTGAGGCGGCGGGAGCGGCGCCTGGTTGAAATCGAAGCAGTCTTCCATTCCATCCGACGCCGCGGTGCGCGCATTGAGGGAAGGCAGGCCGAAGTTCACCTCACAAAAACGGATGAGGCTCACATGAGAGTGCTGGGCGTTGGAGACGTATCCCTTCCGCGCGTACGGGCTGAGCACGAGGCACCCCACGCGGCCCCCGAAACGGAACTGCGTCCCATCGTTCCATTTCTCCACCTCAGGCGGAGTGACATGATCCCACCACCCGCCCCAGTCGTCCCAGGTGATGAAGATCGCCACCTGCGGCCACAACCCCGCTGCGACGACGGCCTGCACCTGGCTCGCGGTCCACTCGCTCCCCTTGGTCACGTTTCCGGCGCCGGCCGCACGCTCGGCGGCCGTGTCGGCCGGGTGCTCGCTGAGGGTCCCGTCCGAATAGAGCCATGACACCGCCGGCAGCGTCCCCGCGGCGGCATCGGCGGCGAACTGCTGGGAGCTCCTCTGCTTGCCCGCCGTGTACTTAATGAACTCGAACGCGTAGCCGCCGTAGTTGCCCCAGCCAAGCCCGGCCGCGTCGAGCTGAGATGGCAGCGAAGGCTGGTCGTAGAGCGGTGGGCCGGGATGCTTGCGGTAGCTGCGCGATGGATTGTCGACCAGCGCCGCGTCTGCCATGATCACCATCAGGTGGTTCGGGGTCGATGGTCCGGCCACGTCGGTGAAGTAGTTGTCGCAGAGCGTGAACTGGTTCGCGTAGCTCCAGTAGCGCGGGATGTCGCCCTGCTGAAATTGCACGCGCGGCGCGGTCGTGTCGCGGCTCAGCCACGCCGCATGGCGGTGGTCGGGGTCGTGGGGCGGCGGGTTTGGGCTGTGCGGCATGGTGGCTCCGTGGCCGCCCGGAAACGTTCCGAAGTAGTTGTCGTACCCGTGGTTCTCCTTGAAGATGATCACGACATGCTTGATGGGTCCGGCGGCCATCAGATGCACCGTCCGGCTTTGTTGGACCACTCGAGCTGCACGGTATACGCTCCGAGCTTCCTGGTCTTCCATGCGCAGATGTCGCCGATCTCCCCGCTCTGATCGTCGTACCAACCCTGTCCAGGGACAGGGTCTGTGATCGCCTCGCAGAGCTCATGCGAGCTCGTCGAGGTCAGGGCGTCCGTGACGGCGATGGTGCCGGTGCACCCGGCGCAGTCCGGGTACGGCATGACCGCGTAGAAGATGCTGCCGTTGATGTCGCTGTGGTAGCCACAGAAGCTCGAGCACGACGCAGTGCCGTCAAGTGAGATGGTGACCCCGGGCGGCAGATACACGAAGTACAGCGAGTTAGCGGTGGGTTGAGGCACCGCGGAGTCGTTGGAGATCTCCTGCTGGATGAGCTGCTGAACATCGGCGTCGGCGATGGTGCTCGGCGGATCGGTGCTCAGGATGACCGAGCCGGTCCGCGAGCCATGGCCGATCGTCATGCCGGCCACGCTGTACTCGCCAAGCTGATCGACCAGCGGGCTGGTGAGGACGAAGTCAAAGAACTGGTTGAGCTGCTGCACGAGTCCAGCCTGAGCGCCCTCCCATGCCGTGCCCCAGAAGAGGACGAAGACCTGGGCCGCCGGGAGCAGCGGCCCGCCGCGGTACGTCAGCCGGGGCGTCGAGACGGGCGCTGCGAGCGCCCCTCCGTGCAGCGGAACGATCCGGATCGGGTTGGCGGTTGCCATCACAACACCTCGTTTGCGATGCGAGTACGAGCCCAACGCGGTCTCAATCCCGCACTCGCTCCCAACAAACATACGGCGGCGATGGCGTAGAAGGCATAGGCCGGGTTCAGCGCGAACAGGGCGCCGCCGCCCACCGCGCCGGCGCCCTGGACCAGGACCTGGATGGTCTGGAACACACCTTGCGTGCGGGCCTGCTGGCCTGGCTGTGCGCTTCTGCTGACCTCAGCATTGAGGCTCGGGCCACCGGAGATGGTCAAAGCGCCCTCGACGAGTCCCAAACCGATCAGCCACGGGACCGACGCGACGAACGAATACAGGACCGAGAAGAAGGCGGTGGCCAGGAGAGCCGCGACCACGATGCGGCGCGGCCCGAATCTGTCGCCCAACATCCCGGCCCTCGCGCTCAGCAGCATGGCCGGCACGGCGAAGGCGACAAACGACAGGCCGACCGCGAGCGTGCTGGCGCCTCGATAGGTCAGGTAAAGCGGCCACATCGTGTCGAACGATCCGATCATGTACGACGTCCCGGCGCCCAGCAGGATGAGTGGCACCAGGTTTCTGACCAAGCGCAGCGCACCGAGCGGAATCTCCAGGCTCGCCTCTGCGCGAACGGTGGGCAGAAACGCGAGCGCCACCGCGGCAAGTCCGCAGACGCAGGCCGACACGATGAACACCGCGCTCAGGTTGAACAGCGCGATGAAGCCGCCGATCGCCGGACCGACCAGCATGCCGGCCATCATGGTCGACTGCATGAACCCGAACGCTCGCCCGCGCTGGCTTGGTGCCGTGACCTGGCCGATCAGGCCATTGGCCGCCGGCCAGTAGGCGCCCGACGCAGCGCCGTGCAGGAGCCTGACCACCACGAGAGCAGGCAGGGGCAGCGGGAGGAGGTAGGCAAGGAAAAGGGCGGCGTAGGCGCCCATCGCACCGAGAATGACTGGGCGGGTCCCCCACCGGTCGGCAGCCCAACCAGCCGGGTATCGGATCGCTGCGTTGGCCAGCAGGCCGACCGCGAACACGATGCCCACCAGAGCCGGCGATCCGCCTCGCCGGGTGATGAAGATGGGCAGCAGCGGAAGGAAGAACCACAGACCGATCGCGGTCAGCAGGTTGCCGGCGTAGAGAGTCCACAGCGTTCGCCTGTGCATCGGTATCCGGAATACTTTGGCAGTAGCGGTGGCCAACGAGCGGATGCTGGAGCTGGAGTGGGACGTGATCCCGTCACAACCCCAATCGGCTCACATGCACATGGCGCTCGACGAGGTGCTGCTGGAAGGCGTGAGAGGGGGCCGGCGGCGGCCGGCGCTGCGCCTGTGGGAGTGGATCGAACCAGCGCTGGTGATCGGCTCGCACCAATCGGTGATCAACGAGGTCGACGTGGTCGCGGCTCGCGGGCTCGGATTTGTCGTGACGAGGCGCATGAGTGGCGGCGGGACGATGCTGTGCGAGCCGGCCCGCACTATCACTTACTCGCTCTATCTGCCGGAAACGGCCGTCGCCCGCGTCACGTTTCGCGCGTCCTACGCGATGCTCGATGACTGGGCGGTGCGTGCGTTCGTGGAGCTCGGCATACCAGCGAGCTACCGCGAGATCAACGACATCATCTCGCCCCGCGGGAAGATCGGCGGAGCGGCTCAGGCGCGGCGCCGCGGATTCGTGCTGCATCACACGACCATCGCCCACTCGATGGAGGTCGCGCTGCTGCCCCGCTTGATCCGGATCGGGCGCCCGGCGATCGCAGGCATCGGGGTGCGGAGCGCTGAGAAGCCGGTGTCACCGCTGTCGTGGTTCACGTCGCTCTCCTGCGAAGAGGTCGCGCGCCACCTGGAGGGGTATTTCTCGAGAGAGTTCCGCACATACCACAGCGAGCTCACACGCGAAGAGATCCTCGCCGCCGAGACCCTCGTCTCGACGAAGTACGCGACGCCCGCGTGGATCAACCGTCTCCCGTGACCTGGAGGAACCCGTCGATGAGATCGGCGCTCTGCGCGACGTGCTCGCGGTAGTGGTCCCGCAGCCATTCGACGATGTCTTCGGGGCTCGTCGGATAGGGATCCTGGCCCTCGCCGTAGACCACGTCACGTTTGCGCGCCCAGTTGGCCGCTGAGGCCTTGTTCACGGCAGCAGTCACCGCCGCGTGCAGCCGGCCCATGTCGCTCAGTGCCTTCGCCCGTTCTCCATGGGCCAAACCCTCTTTAGCCTTTTGGCCCGCGGCCTCGCCCTCGCCTGCGGAGTCCTGCGGACCCAACGGCTTGAAGCCGCCGGCGACGACGCCGTCGAGGACTCTTCGGTAGTGCGTCAGCACCCAGTTGACGTGGACCTGTAGGCCACCGAGCGCATAGTCATCGCCCGGCCTCAAGTAGGCCAGCGCGCCATCCGGGACCCGCGCGAACGCAGACTCCCACTCCTTGCGGGCGGACTCGAAGTCCGCCAGCGCGGCGTCTCGATCCATGCGGCGCGGAGCCTAGCTGAAGTAGTTGTGCTGCTGCAGATAGGCCGTTGCGACGGCGTCCGCGTCCTGGTGAAGCAGCTCGACCTGCCCGTTCATCGTCACGAGGTCGGTCGTCGTCAGACCGGCGTCGACCTTGTTGAGGACGCTCTTGAGCTCATCTGTGTTGATGGCGGTGCGAACCACCGGTACGACGTTGTCGGCGGCGATCATGTGCATGTCGTCCTGCAGCACCACCAGCCCGAGCGCGTTGAGGTCGGCGTCACTGCTGAAGACCAGGCCGACCTGGATGGAGCCGTTCTTGAAGGCGGCCCGAGTCGCGGGCCCGTCGGTGTCCAGGGTGAGCGTCTGCTTGAAATGGAGACCGTAGACGCTCATCAGGCCAGGTAGGCAGAACTTGTAAGTCGGGCATTCCGGTCCGGCCCCGAACACCAGCTGGCCGGCGATGGGGGTCAGGTCCGAAAGTTTCGTGAGGTTGTACTTCGTGGCGGTGGCCTTGGTCACCGCGTACGCGTTCCCATCGAAGGCAGGCGACGGGGTGAGAGCAATCGCGTTGATCTTGGCAAGGTAGGTATTGAGCTTGGCGGTCGTCGCGGCAGGGTCAGCCGTCGCCTCGCCGGCGCTGTTGTTGTAGTACTCGAGCTCGCTCGCGGCGTACCCGGGGTAGATATCGATCTGGCCGCTCTGGAGCGCGGGAGCGACGACCTTCCTGGTCCCGAGGTTGAGCTTGTAGTTGACCGTGTAACCGTCGTGGGCGAGAGCCTGGCCGTACAGCTGCGCGAGGATGCTGCTCTCCGGGAAATTGAAGCCGGCAACCGTGACGGTCCCCTTGCTTGTGGTGCCGGGCGTGTTGGTGCTGCCACAGGCCGCGGCGACGGTCGCCAACGCGGCGAGGGCGGCGACCAGCAGGTAAGAGCCTCTAATGCGGTTCATACGATCCTCCCTGGCCCTGGGCGGGCCATCCCCGATCAAACCCCCTGGCTCCGAACATTATTCATCTAGGCGATCTTGAAGGTGGAGGCGCGTTGGACGACGGGTGCTTTGAGCAGCCGGATGCCTCGTGGCACGAGGATCCGCTGCAGCCCGGCCAGGAGCAGTTCCGTGGAAAGGGCGAGTGCGGCGACGAGCAGGGCGCCGGCAAGCGTCCGGGGGTTGTCCGAGCGTGCTAGTCCATCGACAATGTAGCGGCCCAGGCCACCGCCCGCCACCAGGGCGGCAAGTGTCGCGGTGGCCACGACCTGCACTGCCGACGTGCGGACCCCGGCCATGATCAGAGGTACGGCGAGAGGTAACTCGACCCGCAGGACCTGCGCGAGCTCGCGGTATCCCATGCCTCGGGCCGCATCCTTGATGTCGGGATCGACTTCCCGCATTGCCACGTAGCTGTTCGTCACCATCGGCGGCACTGCCAGCGCGGTGAGCGCGATGATGATGGGCAGGTCGCCCAGGCCGAATACCTCAAAGGCGATGACCAGGATGCCGAACGAGGGCACGGCCCGGCCGATGTTGGAGATGTTGATCGCCAGGTTGCCGAAGCGGCCGTAATGGCCGAGGACGATCCCGACCGGCAGCGCGATCACGGCTCCGATCGCCACGGACTCGATCGAAAGGTGGAGATGCTCGCCCAATCGGGTCGGAATGCCGTCGATTCCCTGCCAATGGGCGGGATCGATCAGCCACTGCCACGTGTTCTGTAGAAGGCTCACGAGGGCCTCGCCCAGGGCACCGCCAGCCGCTGGATTCCCGCGAGAAGCACGTCGGCCACCAGGGCCAGCGCGATACAGAGCACCGTCGCGACGACCAGGGGTGAGTAGAAAGTCTCGATCAGGCCCCTTAGGATGAGCTGGCCGAGTCCGCCCAGCCCGATCACCGCCGTGATCGTCACGATGCCGATGGTGGAGACGGTGGCCACGCGCAACCCCGCGAAGATCGCGGGCAGCGCGAGGGGGAGCTCGATGCGGACCAGCCGCGCGAGCGGCCGGTAGCCCATTCCGTCCGCCGCGTCGAGTACGTCGGTTGGCACGGCGTCGAGCCCCACCAGGACGTTGCGGACGAGTACGAGCACGTTGTAGCCGATGAGTGGAATCTCCGCGGTCGTGCCCGTCAGGCCGGTGTATGGGATCAGCAACGCGAAAAGGGCAATCGATGGGATGGTGTAGAAAGCCCCGAAGGCGGTCAGCGTCAGCACTCGCAGGCGGCGCCGGCGGTGGGCAAGGACCCCGAGCGGCAGGGCGATGACCAGCCCGCCAATGAGGGCGACCAGCGTGAGGGTGACGTGCTCCTGTACTGCCGCCAGCACGTAGGCGACGTGGTGGGACAGCCACGACCAATCGATCCACGGCTGGACGATGTCCAGGAATAGGTGATCCGGCATTCGATTACGGTAATCGAGCCGTGATCCGCCTGGAGAACGTCACCAAACAGTTTCCCGGCGGCTCCAACGCTGTGCTGGACCTGACGCTCGACATCCCGACGGGCCAGACATGCGTCCTGATCGGTCCGTCAGGCTGCGGCAAGACGACAACGCTTCGGATGATCAACCGCCTGACCGAGCCCGACCACGGGCGAGTGCTGATCGATGGCGAGGACACCCACGGGGTCGATCCCGCCCAGCTGCGGTTGAGGATGGGCTACGTGATCCAGCAGACCGGCTTGTTTCCCCATCTGACCGTCGGTGACAACGTCGCCACGGTGCCCCGACTGTGGCAGTGGGACAGAGCCCGCATCAAGGCGCGCGTCGAAGAGCTTCTGCAGCTCGTCGGGCTTGACCCAGCCGAGTACCGCGATCGCTATCCGCACCAGCTTTCCGGCGGCCAGCGCCAGCGAGTCGGTTTCGCGCGCGCACTCGGCGCGGACCCACCCATCCTCTTGATGGACGAACCGTTCGGCGCAGTCGACCGCATCACCCGCGAACGCCTGCAGCGCGAGTTCATCAACATCCAGCGGTCGATGCGGAAGACTGTCGTCTTCGTCACACATGACATCGACGAGGCCGTGCTGGTGGGGGATCGCATCTGCCTGCTTCAGATGCAGGCGCAGATCGCCCAGTACGACACCCCGGAGGTGATCCTGACCCGGCCGGCGAGCGAGTACGTCGCGGAGTTCCTCGGTCGCGAGCGGCTGGTGCGCAGGATGTCGGTGGTGCAGATCGACCCCCAGACGCTTGAACGGCGCGAGTCGGTGCAGAGCCCGGGCGAGCCGCGCGTGACGCTGTCGAGCTCGCTCAGCGAGGCGTTCGCGGCCGCACTCGCGAGCCCGACCGAGCGGGCCGCGGTCTACGAGGGCGAGCGCTACCTGGGTGACTTCACCGCGACGTCGTTGTTGGAATCGCTGCGGCGCGCAGGGACTGAAGGAGGTGAGAGGCTTGCCACGGGAGTTTGACGTCGTGTGCCTGGGCGGTGGAGTCGCCGGTGAGGCGATCGCGGGCGGTCTGCAGGGAAGCGGAATTTCGCTGGCGGTGGTCGAGCGCGAGCTCGTCGGGGGCGAGTGTCCCTACTGGGGATGCATCCCGTCGAAGACGCTGCTTCGTTCCGGCGAGACGCTCGAGGAAGCGGACCGTGCTCGCACTCTTGCCGCGTCGCGCGTGGAGTACGACGTTGACTTCCCGAAGGTATCCAGGCGAGTGCTCTGGATGGCGCGCGACCTCGACGACACGCGCCCGGCGGCGGCGCTGGAGGCAACCGGAGCGAAGCTCTTCCGCGGCGCGGGAACCCTGGTCGACCTGCGGACCGTCGAGGTGGGCGGGGAGCAGTTGGTCGCGCGCAAGGCCGTGGTGATCGCCAACGGCAGCACGGCAGCGCTCCCTCCCATACCCGGGCTGGACAAGGTCCACTACTGGACCAACCGCCAGGCCACGGTGCCGCGCGAGCTGCCGGCCACCCTGGCCGTGCTCGGCGGTGGCGCGGTGGGCGTCGAGCTCGGACAGGCTTTCGCCCGCCTCGGCTCAAAGGTCACGGTGATCGAGGCCGGCCCGCGAATCCTCGCCCTCGAGGAGCCCGAGGCCGGCGCAGCCCTTCGACCGCACCTGGAGGCGGACGGAATCACCGTGATGGTCGGCGATCCATGCATGGCCGTGGAGCCGCACGGAGACGGCGTCATGCTCAGCCTCGAGTCCGGAGCGATCGTCGACGCGGACCGCCTGCTGGTCGCCACCGGCCGGCGCCCGAACTTCGAAGCATGGCGTGCTTCGGGCCTCGCCCAGACCGATCGTGGATGGCTGAAGGTCGACCCCGCGACGCTCGAGGCACATGCGGACGTCTACGGCGTAGGTGACGTGACCGGCCTCGGAGGCTTCACCCACCTCGCCTACTACCACGGCCAGGTCGTGGCCAGGCGTTTGCGCGGCGAGGACGCGCGCGCGGATCACACGGCCGTGCCTCGAGTGACGTTCACGGACCCCGAGGTGGCCTCGGTCGGCCTGTCGGAGGCCGCGGCTCTCGAAAGGGGTATCGACGTGGTCACAGCGGCCGCCGATCCGGCAGAGGCGGCGCGTGGCTACATCCATGACTTTCACGGCGGTGCGCTCAAGCTGATCGCCGATCGGAAGGGCGGCGCCCTCATCGGGGCCACCATGGTCACGCCGCGAGCTGGCGAGATCCTGGGCGAGCTGGTGCTGGCCGTGAAGGTCGGGACGCCGGTGCGCCTGCTGGCCGACGTCATCCACCCCTTCCCAGCGTTCAACCGGGTGCTGGGAGCTGTGCTCGGGGACCTTGCTTCAAAGCTCTGAAATCGGGAGATCGGCCTCACTGTGCGTTCTAGGGATGACGCCTTCCGACGTTATTTGGGGTGTATTCCAACATGGTCATCACCATCAATGGTTCGACGTTCACCCTCGACCTCGACACGATCCTGATCTGGGCCCTGGTCGGGTTGGTGGCGGGTTTTCTGGCAAGCCACATTGCCCTCGGGCACGGGCTCGGGCTGCTGGGAGACATCGTCGTCGGCATCATCGGAGCATTCATCGGCGGGTTCGTGCTGCTGGGCGTGCTGCACCTCAGCATCGGGGTGGCGGGTCATCCGCTGATCACTCAGATGTTGATGGCATTCATCGGCGCCGCCATTCTGCTGTTGATCGTCCGCCTCCTGGGCGGCGGCCGCAGAAGCTCGTACCGGCGGAGGGCTTTCTAAGCCTTTTCGCGCAATTCGTACTCGGCGACCAAACGCCTGGGAGCAGTTCGCTTCCAGGCGTTCGTCACCAACTGCTCAGCCAGCTCGCGCCCGACGCCGGCGAGCCTCACCCTGACCCACCCGTAGCGTCCGGTGTACGCGGAAGGAGCGAAAGTCTTCGGGTCCATCTCGACCAGCCCGGACTGATCGTCGAGCGAGGCCTTGAGGGAGACATGCTTGCCATCGAGTGACCCCATGGCAAAGATGCGGTCCCTGACGCGGAATGTCTGGTCGCCCCACGTCTCGCGTTCCTCGGCCTCCGGCAGCGCCAGACAGAGCAGCCGGAATTGGTTGAACCTCAAGGCGGCGCAACCTCAAACGTGAGACGCGCCTTGAACCTGGAGAGCGCGGCGAGGACGGGCGCGCCCAGGGCCAACACCATCACGACGTTTCCGACTGCCCGGAAAGTGTCATAGGCGAGCGACGTCAGCAGGTAGAAACGACCGAAGTGCACCAGCGCGGTGACCGCTGACATGCCGGAGACCCACCCCAGAGTTGGGTTGCCGCGATAGACCGGCACCCAGTCGGTCACGTCCAGCAGGGCGCCGAACACCCAACCCATGATCGCGCCAACGCCGGCGAGCACGAGCATGTCTCGCCAGCCAGGCGGACGTCCCCGCCAGTGGCCGGCCAATCCCGCCGCCACGCCAACCCAGCCGAGCGCGAACACCTGGTACGGCACCCACGGACCAACTCCGCCGCCGGCGATCGCGGAGACCAGGATGGAAAGGGCGCCGGCCAGGAACCCGAAAGAGGTGCCGAAAACGTAGCCCGCGCACAGCACAAGGAAGTAGATCGGGTTGAAGCCGCCGATGCCTTCGATCACCGCCAGCCGCATTGCAGTGTCGATGGCGGCGATGGCTGCGAGGAGCGCGACGGCGCGCGAATCGAGGTCGCGCGTGCCGGCCTCGACCAGCAGAAGGCCCGCCACGCATCCGATCGTGAGAGCCCACGCGGGCGTGTTCGCGGGCAATCCGGTGGCGATGAACGGCCAGCAGAACAGGAGGAGCCCGGCGAGCGAGACGAGGCCGACCGGGAGCGCGCGCTTCATGCGGGTGCCGGCCTGGGGGTCGCTTCCACAACCTTGCCTCCGGACACGCTCAGTTCGCGGTCCGCCAGCGCCGATCTGAGGTCCGGGTCGTGGGTGGCGAGGACTACCGCCGATCCACCGTCCCGGAGACGCGACACCAATTTCACGAGCGCGACGCGCGCCGCTGCATCGATTCCTCTGGTCGGCTCGTCCAGCAGCACGAGAGCGGGGCGGCCGGGCAGCACCGCGGCGAGCGCGGCTCGCTGCCGTTCGCCGCACGACAGATCACGCGGATAGCGGCCGGCCAAGGCCAGCAGGCCAAGCTCGGTGAGGATCGTCTCGGGGGCATCCGATTCACCTGCTCGATCGAGGGTCAGGCTCACCTCGGAGCGAAGTGTCGGCCGGTGCAGCAACGCCGTGGGGTTCTGGGGCAGGTACGCGATGCGGCCTGGCCGGCGCTCCACCTCTCCTGACACAGGCGACACCGCGCCGGCGATGAGCCGCAACAGGGTGGTCTTACCGCCTCCATTCGGACCGGAGAGAGCGACGACCTCTCCCTGACGGCCGATGGCGTCGATCGAATCCAGGACGATTCGCCCGCCGAACCCAGCGCTGACGCCCGACAGCGACCATGCGACGGGACCGCTATTCGAATGCATCGGGCGAAATGCGGGCGCGCGGGGCGGAGCCGGCCACCCTTCGCGCACTGAGCCTTGCTCCACGATGAGCGACGCGCTTGCCCGCGTGAGCAACCGTTCCAGTCGATGCTCGGCGATGACAGCCGCGCGACCCTGCTGAACCAGGTCCCTCACAGCGTCCAGCACCATCGAGGCTCCATCCGGGTCCAGTTGCGCGGTCGGCTCATCCAGCACGACGAGCCGCGGCCGCATCGCGAGCGCTGAGGCGAGCGCGACGCGCTGGCGCTCGCCGCCGCTCAAGGTCCGCACACTGCGACCGGCCAGGTGGGCCGCGCCCGCGGCGTGGAGCGCCTCGTCAACGCGCGCGGCCATCTCCCGAGGCGGGAGAGCGATGTTCTCGAGACCGAAGGCCACCTCGCGATCGACCGCGTCGTAGACCATTTGCAGCTCGGGGTCCTGGAAGACAAATCCCACTGTTCGGGCAAGGGTTCGCGTGGGAGTCGTGATCACGTCGTGGCCCGCGACCTCGGCGAATCCGGCGATCCGGCCTCCGTGGAAATGTGGGACAAGGCCGTTGAGGACGCGCAGCAGTGTCGACTTGCCACCCCCTGACGATCCGGTGACCAGGGTGAGGCCGGCGTCGACGAGCAGGCTCACGTCTTGCAGGGCGGGCTCGTCGGCGCCCGGATACCAGTACGAGAGGTTGTTCAGGCTCGCGATCGCCATGCCACGACCGGTGCGCATAGGAGGAGGCACGCGGCGAAGGACGCGATGTCGATCGAGGGGAGAGTGAGCGCCGGGTACGCATACCAGTCAGCCGCTCCTCCGCTGGCGCGGGCGCCCATGAAGGTGATCACCGCCGCCGCCGCTGCAACCACCACGAGCCAGTCTGACTTTCGCAAGGGGGATGACTCCAGCGCCGTCCGCGGTCCGGAGCCGAAACCTCTCGCCTCCATGGATTCAGCGAGCTGGATCGATCCTTCCACGCTCGTGAGGACAACTGGCACGACGACCTCTGCCCACGAGCGCGGGCCGCGCGGACGCCAGCCGCGAAGACGCTGCGCCTCGCTGACCTGTACGAACGAAGCGCTGACGGAAGGCACCAGGTTGAGAGACGCGGCAATCGCCGCGCCCGTGCGCGACAGCACCGCCGGGAGAGCGTCCATGACGTCGTGCGAGGCCAGCATCAACGAAAAGGGAGCCGCCGCCACGATGGCCGCGGCGACGGTGAGGCCCCCGGATAGTCCGGCGGCGAACGCCTCGAGCGTGTAAGGTCCGCCGATTCCCGGGATGGATGTGGGCAGCTCGAACAGCACGGTTGCTCCGAGGTGCGCCGATATGAAGTTCAAGAGCGTCGCGAAAGCCGCGATAAGCGCGACGCCGATGAGCAGGCCGCGCATCCGAGTCAGGCCGGCGCCGGCGGCCAGCGAAGCGATCGCTGCCGCCAGCACCAGGGCCTTGTATGCGGGGTTGGTCGTGAACAGGACGATGAACAGGCACGCGGCGGACCAGGCCGCGACTGCCCTCGCGTTCAAGTGGCGGTTACTCCTTGGCCGCGGGCGGCGGGGCCGGAGAGGGGTCGGACGCCTGGACGTAGTGCCATCCCAGCGCTTCTTTGTCCTTGATCACCGCAGCCGTGTACCCGCTCTGTGCCGGAGCCCACTTGCCGCCGGATTCGATGAACAGCGCCCAATAAGGCTGGTTCTGCGGGAAGCACTGGCTGTACTGAGGTGGCTCATTGTCGATCTGGCATACCGCGGACCCGAAGCTGAATTTCTGGAACTGGTATTTGATGCCGGACCTGTCCATCAACGTCTGGCCGTCGATCGCGTCGGTGCTGAACCCGACGCACGCCTGAACCGTTGAGCCGGACAGGTGCTCGACCACGACGTAGGCGTGGCGGGGCGCGGACGCGTTGACGCATGCGCTGGGCGATGCGGCGGCCGTCCCCGGTGACCCGCCGCATGCCGTGATGGTTCCGGCGATCGCCAGGGCCAGTGTCGCGCTGGCCCCCATGAGGTGCTTTCGCACATCGTGTCCTCCAGGCGGTCTACCTTTCCCGAACGCGCCGCTGAAAGCTGACCGCCAAGAGCTTCCGTGCCGTTGCGCGCGGACGGGTTTGCGTCGAGGGCGTTCAGGTCTCCTGGCTCGCGGATCGCCGCCTCAGCCCGCCTTCCCGAGTCGTTGACTCAGTGGCGTCGTTTCGGCGGAGGCTCCCCGCTCACAGTTGCGCGACAGCTCCGGACTCGCACCGGATTCCCTTGGTGCCCTGCGCAAAATCTTAGCTCGTTGGGATGGGCTGATCGGTCCTGGTCAGCCTGAGGTAGCCGGCTTCGCGGGTGGCGGGCATCGCGAAGTCGAACCTGTCGGGCATGAGGGCGAGCTCGACATCCGTGGCCGGAAATCCCGGCCACGTACCGCTCATGAGGCGCGTGTATCGCTCGGTGTCGCGCAAGGGCTGCAGCAATCGATGGGCGTCAAGCGCCTCGCCGCGGATCATCGCCTCCATGTAGCGCGCACAAGCGTGGTCTTCGGGATAGTCGGCCGAAGCGATCAGGGTCACAATCGCAGGACGTCTCAACAGGCAGGCTTGTACGGTCGCGCGGGCCACCACAAGACTGGTTGCGAAGATGTCCACCCTCCGCCGCACAGCCGCCGCGACCTGGGTTCCGGCCGTGGAGCGCTGTACGAGCACGCGGTCTTTGAGGTCCGCGGCTGCGATCTGCGTCGGCGAGTTGCTGATTGCGATGCCGGGCAGTGGCAGGGCGTTCTCCTCCGCCGAGAGGAGCGCCCCGGGAATGGCTGCCGCCAGCGCGCGAGCCTCTTCGGTCGTCGTCACGAGCCGGCACTCTCGCGCGCCGCCGGCGAGAGCGTAGGCGCTGACGGTGAATGCCCTGAGGACGTCGATGACGATCGCGATTCCCTGCGCCTCGCGGGCGCCCTCGATTCCGATCGCGTGTTTGACCTCCACCGGGAAGATCGTGACGCATGATTGGTCTATGCCGGAGCCACCCCGAGCCGAGCATCGTCCTTTTGGCTTTGAGCAGATCGCGGACTGCGGGTCGATGCGCGTCGTGGGTTTACGGCTGCAACCGGGGCAGAACGTTCCAGAACATCGCAACGCGATCCCGGTCGCGCTCATCGTGACCCAGGGACGGCTTCACTTCGATGACGGGACGAGGTCGGGCGAGGTCGGCGCGGGCGAGATGCTCCTGATCAATCCGGGCGAGCGGCACACGTATCGCGCCGGCGTCGATACGTCCGCCTACCTCGTATTCGCGGGCCTCCCCGGCGTTCGCAGCCGGACGTGGACCTTGCGTCGCAAGACCTGAGGTCGCTCTAGGGTCGAGAGTTCCAGAGGTTGATCAGGCGCTGGCCGTCATCCCGCAACACGCAGACCGTCGCGACGTCGAGCATCAGCCCGGTGGCCACTCGAAGATCCGAGCGGATCCATGCGGCCCCGACGGCGCGGAGGATGTGTCCGTGCGCGAAGGCCATCACGCGGCCTCCGGACTGTCCGGCGAGGGCGATGAACCGCTGTGCACGCGAGTAGATCTGCGCCGGCGTCTCGCCGCCAGGTGAGCCGTCCGAGTAGACCTCCCAGCTCGGGTTCGCTTCGTGGATCTGCGTGGAGGTCAAGCCCTCGTAGTCCCCGTAGTCGACCTCCCTCAAGAGATCGGTGACGTGCGGGCTCGAGAAACCGGCCAGCTCGGCGGTCCGCCTGGCGCGCTGGAGAGGGCTCGAGTAAACGAAATCGAAGTGGATCGATGCGAGCCGCGGGCGCAGTGCGGCTGCTTTGGCTTCCCCGTCGATGGTGAGCGGTAGGTCCGTGCTGCCGGTGTGGCGGCCCGCCTTGCTCCACTCCGTCTCGCCATGGCGGGCGAGGTAAAGCTCGAGGCTCAGGCGGGTTTGCCCATCATCTCGGGACGGCCCGAGCGCAGCGACCGGCTGGCGCTCTCGATCACGGCGCCGGCCCGGACCCGCTGGCCAGGACGCACACACACCAGGCCCACCACCGCCTGCGCGCCCTGTTGCTTCAGTGCTTCGTTGACGGCCGAGAGCACTCGGTTGGCCGCGTGCGCGGTGCCGGCCACGTCGGTGTCGGGAAGGATGGCGAGCAGCTGCGGTGGTGTTCGACCCAGGACGCCGGGCGTGTCGACGTCGCGCACGGTGCCGGCGAGGGCGGCAGCCATCAGCTTGAGAGCTTCGTCGGCTGAGCCCGTACCGTTCGCTTCGATCAACAGCACGCCCAGGTTGCGCTGATAGCGGTGCGCACGCGCGAGCTCGTCCTCGAGCACCGGGCGGACGAAGCGATCGTTGAAAAGGCCCGTGGTGCGATCGACGATGTGAAGCGGTTCCGCCTGTGGATCGTCGGTCTTGACGCCGCAGGACGGACAGAACACGGCGCCGTGGGGCAGGGGCGATCCGCACGCCTGGCAGGTCTGCCCCTCCGGCCGGCGGCGGAGGAAGTCGCCAATCGGCATTCGGTAAAGCCTATCAGTCACGCGATTCGGCACCCCGCAAGCGGCCCGCGGGGAGGATCGAGGAGCTCGAGTTTCTTAACACGGTGGATTGACCTCGTTTCAGGCAAGGCCTGGAACATGGAGCGTTAACAGGCTGGCTTGACCTCGTTTCGATCGGACGGTACGTTTGCTGCAGGAGCGCCGGTGGGGGAGGGACCGGTAACGAAGGGAGGGCCCGCAGAAGGTATGCGAGTTGCGGTCAGCCCACCGCGGCGGCTGCGGTTGTCAGCCAACCCTCCGCCCAGTTGGACACCGCCGCCAGCACAGGTTCGAGCGCCCGACCGCGCGACGTCAATCGATAGCTGACTCGGACAGGCGGCCCCGGGTCGACAAGCCTTTCGACGATGCCCTCGGTCTCCAGCTCACGCAGCCGCTCGGTGAGAACACGGTCACTGATTCCGGGGATGCCGGCGAGCAGCTGATTGAAACGAGCGGGTCCAGGGAGCAGCGCTTTTACGACTGCCCCGGTCCAGCGCTTGCCTATCAGCTCGATTGCGCGTTGAAAGGCTGCGCTGTAGTCGAGACCCCCTCCGACCATGGGGAGAGATTCTATGCGCTATCGGAGGTCTTCGAAAGCACGCGCAGCCGGTTTTCCACAAGAAATTTTTGGGTGCAGAAATTTTCGGTCTGGGATAGTGGAGCCCAGTGGACGTAACTGGCCGAGTCATTGTCGTCACCGGAGGCGCCAGAGGGATCGGTCGCGCCCTCGCAAGCCGGTTTGCGAGCGCGGGAGCCGAGGCTGTCGTCGTCGCTGACATCGACCAAGACGGGGCTTCAGCCGTCGCGCACGAGATCCATGGCAGTGCCGTGCGATGCGACGTGTCCCGCGAGTCGGACGTGAAGGACCTCGTAGACAGAGTCCAGGCAGAGCGGGGCCGGATCGATATCTTCTGCTCGAACGCGGGGATCGCTGTCGGCGGCGGACCTGAAGCGCCAGACGATCAGTGGCAGCACGTCTGGGACGTCAACTTGATGAGCCACGTCTTCGTCGCTCGTCACGCGCTGCCGGCGATGTTGAAGCGCGGCGAGGGATATCTCCTGGGCACGGTCTCCGCCGCCGGGCTGCTCAACCATGTCTTCGCTGCTCCTTACGGCGTCACCAAAGCGGCTGCGCTTTCGCTGTTCGAGTGGCTGTCGATCGCGCACGCCGGGCAAGGCATCCGCATTTCGTGCCTGTGCCCTCAGGGGGTCAAGACCGACATGCTGGCCGCTGAACGGAAGATGGGCCTCAACTTCCTGACCGAGAGTGCGCTCGAGCCCGAAACCGTGGCTGAAATCGTCCTGCAGGGCATCCGCGACGAGACGTTCCTGATCCTTCCCCACCCCGAGGTGGCCGATTACTTCCGTCGCAAGGCTGAAGACTATGACCGCTGGCTTAGAGGAATGCGCCGCATGCGGGCCACCATCGCCCCGACCTCCGCCTGAGTGCGCTGGCTCTCTCTGGTCGTCGGCGCCGGCCTGATCGTCATCGCGTTCGGAGCTGCGACCTTCGTGGCCGACACTCGCGAAGGACTCATCGCGGAGGTGGTCACCCTGCTGGCCGGTCTCTTTGGCGTGAGCCTTCTCCTCTACGGTCTGTTGTCGGGCGTACGTCGCGGGCCCAAGCCCTCTCTTTCGCCTGCGGAGGGAGCAGCGCGACGGCCCTCGTCGCGGGAGTTTGGGATTGGCTCTGCGGGCCTGGGGCTGGCTGTAATCCTGATCGGCGGACTGGCGGTCAGCGCCGGCTGGCAGTGGGCTGCCCTGGGGTCGGTGATGCTGCTGCCGATGATCGCCGGAAGCGCGTTTCTCTGCGGTCGGTTCCTGCGCGCTCGCCAGTTCAGCCGCTGAGGGCGAGAATCTCCCCGACCAGATACAGCGATCCACAGACCAGCACGTTGCCTAGCTGCCCGGCCAGCTCACGGGCACGGTCCAACGCCGCCGCCGCCGGCAGCACCGCGTGCCCCCCGGCCCCGTACAACCGGGCCAGCTGGTCGGCCGGCACAGCGTGGCCCGCTGCGCTTGCGGGCTCGGTGAAAACGGCCGCGTCGGATTTCAAGGTCCGCAACGCGGCGAGAAGTTGAGCAGGGGCGCGCTCGCTGAGCATCGCAAACACCACGACGAGGCGCTCTGTGCCGATCAGGCGGCGAAGCGAGGTACCTGCCATCAACATCGCGGCGGGGTTGTGGCCCCCGTCGAGGATCACCCGCGGCCGGTCGGCGATGACCTGGAGCCGGCCTGGCCAGCGCGTCGACAGCAGGCCCTGACGGACGTCATCGTCTGAGACGCCGTCAAGCAGATGTGCCGAGGCGACCGCCAGCGCGGCGTTGACCGGTTGATAGTCGCCGACCAACGGTAGAAAGAGGTCAGCGTGCTCGAACCCGGGTCCGGTCACGGTGAGTGTGTGGCCTTCCCATCCACGCGACTTCGACTCGACGTGAACATCGCGGCCGAGAACCCACACCGATGCACCCGCTTCGCGCGCGTGCTCCTCGACGATCGCCAGGGCTGAGCCTTCACAACCGGTGACGACCTGGTTGTGTGGCTTGATGATCGCCGCCTTCTCGTGGGCGATCTGCTCGATGGTGTCGCCGAGATATTTCTGGTGGTCGAGGTCGATGTTGGTGACAACGGCCAGGCCGAGATCAAGGGCGTTGGTCGCATCCAGCCTGCCTCCGAGCCCGACCTCGCAGACCAGCCGGTCGATGCGCGGGGCCAGGTAGGCGAGCGCCATCGCGGTGAGCATCTCGAACTCGGTGGCCTGACCCATTTCGGCCGCGATGGCGTCCAGCGCCGGCATCAACTCCTCCAGCGTCTCGGTGAATTGGGCTTCGGAGATTGGACGGCCGTTGAGCTCGATGCGTTCTGTGTAAGAGATCAGGTGAGGCTTGGGCATGAATCCGACGCGGCGGCGCGCCGCGCGCAGGATTGCCGCCAGACAGACCCCGGTCGAACCCTTCCCGTTGGTGCCCGCGATCAACGCTCCCTTGAGGCCGCGGTCCGGGGCGCCCATGCGATCGAGGATCGCGCGTGTCCTTTCAGTTCCGAGTTTCATCCCGAAGCGACCCTGCTGCGAGATGTAGGCCAGAGCCTCGGCGTAGTTCAAAGGTCAGTGTCTAGCCGGCCGCCGGCGCACCTCGGCTTCGAACGTGTTCTTGATGAGCATGGCTCGGGTCATCGGACCAACTCCGCCCGGGTTCGGGGTCAGCCAGCCCGCCACCTCATCCACGCCAGGGCCGAGATCGCCCACCTGGCGTCCATTGGACCAGCTGGTGCCGACATCTACCACTGATGCGCCCGCCTTGACCATGTCTTTGGTGATCAGGTTTGCCCTTCCTGCGGCCGCGACCAGGATGTCCGCGTTCCTCGTGTGGCTCGCCAGGTTCTTGGTCCGGGTATGACAAACCGTCACCGTGGCACTCCGCCTCAGAAGCAGCAGCGCCGTTGGCTTTCCAACGAGGTTGCTCCTGCCGACGACGACTGCGTCGGCGCCTTCGATCGGTATGCCCGCGCGGTCGAGCAGCTCGATGATGCCGGCCGGGGTGCAGGGCTCCACGCCACCGGGGAACCCAAGGGCGAGCAGCCCGGCGTTCATCGGATGGAATCCGTCGACATCTTTGACAGGATCGAGGGCCAGGATGATGCGCTTCATGTCGATCTGTCGAGGGGCAGGCTGCTGGACGAGGATCGCGCTCACACTCTCGTCCGCATTCAAGGTGGTGACCAGGTGTAGGAGCTCCTCCGTAGTCGTCTTGGCGGGCAAGCGATGATCCTCCGACTCGATGCCCACCTGCTTCGCATTTCTCTGCTTCAGCTCGACGTACTGAATCGACGCCGGGTCATCCCCCACGAGCACGGTCGCGAGCTTCGGCCGCGGGCCGCCGCTCAAGACACGTGCGGCGACAGCCTGAGAAACCTCGGCGAAAATCTGCCGGGCGACGGCCCTGCCGTCGAGGACGCGAGCGGTCACGGGCTAATTGTCGCGGGTGGAATTCGGCGGCGCGGGCTAGGGCGTTGGAGAGGCGGACGGCGATGTCGCGGTCATATATGGAGAACGCGCAGAGGAGGACGTAAGAACTGGCCGGAAAACCACCTCAGGCCAGGCCCAACTCCTTGCGCGCCGCCTCAGAGGCGACTCGCATGACATCGCGAAGGTCAAGTCCGGTCTCGCGCGAGATCCGGCGACAGTCCTCGTACTCGGGCGAAGCGTCGACGGCCTGACCACCGATTTCCTTGACCTTCACGCGGACCACGCCGAGGCCGGTATGAACTTCGACAGTCCTGCGGTGGGCAATCACCCGCTGGGCGCTGGTCATCCTCACACCGAGAGTGGTGGAGTGGCGCAGGAGGTGATCTGCCAGCTTCGCAGCCAGCTCCGGTGGCGACATGACCGTGATGAGATGGCCCGGTCGGCCCTTCTTCATCAGGGTCGGGGTGACGCTGACATCCAGAGCTCCGGCCTCCATGAGGTCCTCACACAACGGCGCAACCAGGTTGGGTGCCATGTCATCGATGTTGGTTTCGATGAGCGTCACGCCGGTTTGAGTTGCGACCAGCTCGCCGACCCAGACGGCAAGGGCGTTTCCGGGCGCGTCGCGGGTTCCGATCCCGTATCCGACCGAGTGAAGCGCCATCGCCGGACGCTCGAATCTCGCACCGACTGCCAGTATCGCCGCGCCTGTCGGAGTCACCAGCTCTCGTCGTTCATCGGTCGGCTCGAAGATCGCGCCGGTGCCCTCCAATACGCGGATGCTGGCGGGCGCAGGGAGCGGCATGCGGCCCGTGCTCCCCCGAGGCGCCGGCAAGGCGGACGAATACACCTGGTCGACAGCCAGGCCGTGGAGCAGCCAGAAGGCACCCATCAGGTCAACCAGGGTGTCGGCGCCTCCAAGCTCATGGAGATGCAGGTCCCTTTCGGGGAGACCATGGAGGCGCGACTCGGCGCCCGCGAGCCGGTTGAGCGCCTCGACCACGGGCTTCTTGACGCCATCCGGCGCATCGGCATCCTCAACCATGGCGCGCAAGGCCGGCACTGTCCGCTCGACTCGGTCGACCGTCTTGACCAGAACGCGCGTGCCGCCGACGTGACCACGAGTTTCGTGGCGAACCTCGATTGCGACCTCGTCGCCAAGCCTCAGGGCTTCGACCGCCGCGTCGAGCAGCGCGCGATCGGCGCCTGAGTCGATCAGCGCGCCGAGTGTCATGTCGCCGGAAATGCCGGCAAAGCAGTCGAAATAAGCGATCGTCATGCGCGCGTCCTATTAATGCGAACCGCCGCCGCGGTGATGGGTTGCATGCTTCCGGGCCGTTTTGAGATTCGCACGGAGACTCCACCAACCTTCTGCAGCTGCAGGACCCGATCGGCGATCAGGGCGGCCAATCTCTCGAGGAGCTTTTGCGACTCACCTTCGATCACGTCTTTGGCAATCGCGCGAAGTTGCCTGTAGTCAACCGTGTCTTTGATGCGATCGCTCTTCCCAGGCTCGCTCAGGTCGCAGTCAACCTCGATGTCCACCTTGAAGTCCTGAGGCTGCTCGCGCTCCTCGGGCCGCACCCCGTGCCTGCCCCGAAACGACATGCCTTCGAGAAGGATGCGGTCCATGTCGCAATTGTGGCCTGATGCGGTGGGTCGATCTGCACGTCCGCAATAAACTGCCTTTGTGGTCAACACGAATGTAGACGTGCGGCCGGCAACAGCCGGCGACCTTTCCGTCATCAACGACATCTACAACCAGTACGTCGCCGAGGCGCACTGCACGTTCGACATCGAGCCCATGAGCGCCGACGCTCGTGGCGAATGGTTCCAGCATTACGCCAGCTCGGGGCGCCATCGGGTCATGGTCGCGGTTTCGGAAGGCGTGGTCATCGGATTTGCGAGCAGCAGCCGCTTCCGCCCCAAGCCGGGCTACGAGACGTCGGTCGAGACCAGCGTCTACCTCGCGCCCGAGTCAGTTGGCCGGGGCGCGGGATCACGGCTGTACCAGGCCCTGTTCAAGGCTCTCGAGGGCGAGGACGTGCACCGGGCCTACGCGGGTATTGCGCTGCCGAACCCAGCCTCGATCGGGCTCCACGAGCGATTCGGTTTCAAGCGCGTCGCGCACTTCACCGAGCAGGGCCGCAAGTTCGGGCGGTACTGGGACGTCGCGTGGTACGAAAAGCCGCTGGGCGCCGAGCCGGCAGACCCGGCCGCCGCCGCCGGATAGTCGCACCTCGGCCGGGCCCTCCCCGAGCCACCGACACCTGAATTCAAGCTGGATCGAGTTCGAGGTAGTTCCAACCAGCCTGTCAGGTTGCTCCGCGCCAATCTATTTGACTTCGGATGCCCCGTCGCGTATATTCCATGTCGAATATGTCAGAGCTGGCCCCAAGCGTCTCGCCACTCGCCCTTTCCATCCTCGAACTGCTCGATGAGCGGCCGATGCATCCATATGAGCTCGCCGCGACTATGCGCGAGCGCCATCACGATGAGTTCATCCGGCTCAACTTCGGCACGCTCTACCACACGGTCGAGGTCCTGGAGCGCAACGGCCTGGTCGCGTCTGTCGAGCGCGAAAAGGAGGGCCGCCGGCCCGAAAGGACCATCTACGAGCTGACCGAGCCCGGACGCGAGCTGCTCACCAAGGTCGTCAGCGAGATCCTGGCGCGACCAACCCGCGAGTACACCAATTTCGCTGCAGGCCTCATGTTCATGCATCACCTCAGGGCGGAGCAGGCGGCCCAGTTGCTCAACGAGCGAATGGCCGCCCTCACCGCTAAGTCCGAGAAGCTGACAGGAGTCATGAGTGAGCTGCGCACAGCAGGCGTGAGGCGGTTGGCCCTGATCGAGCTGGAGCACAAGATCGCGATGCTCCAGGCGGAGCGCGAATGGGTGAGCAGCCTCGAGCGCGAGATCAATGAAGGCACGTTGGAGTGGAAGGCTGGAATCGATTCCGGGCATGAAGTGTTGAGGAGTAGGCATGGCTCAAGCGCGCACTAACCCCTGGCTCGTACTGGTGGTCCTGACCACGGGATTTTTCATGATCTTGCTGGACACCACCATCGTGAACGTGGCGATTCCGGCCATGAGCTCAAGCTCGCATGGGGGGCTCAATACAACCCTCGATCAGATCCTCTGGGTGCTGAACGCCTACATCCTGGTCTACGCCGTGTTGCTGATCACGGCCGGAAGGCTCGGCGACCTCTACGGACAGCGGAATCTGTTCGCCATCGGGCTCTTCATCTTCACGCTGGCGTCCGCGCTCTGCGGCCTTTCCCAGAACGTCGGCGAGCTGATCGCGGCCCGCATCCTCCAGGGTGTCGGCGGCGCGCTCCTCACGCCCCAGACCCTTTCCATTCTCACTTCGCTGTTTCCACCGGAGCGGCGCGGCGCGGCGTTCGGCGTGTGGGGCGGTGTCGCCGGCCTCGCCACGGTGGCCGGGCCAACCGTCGGCGGCGCGATCATCACCTACATCGACTGGCGATGGATCTTTTTCATCAACGTTCCGATTGGGATCGCCGCGCTGATCGCCACCTTCGTGATCATTCCCGACCTGCGCCCCGGCCGCCATCATGGCTGGGACGTCCTTGGCATCATCCTTGCGACGGCCGGCCTGTTCGCGATAGTTTTCGGCCTGATCGAGGGCCAGCGCTACAACTGGGGAGAGTTCGCGTACGGCGTCACCATTCCTGAGATCATCGTGGCGGGAGTCGCCCTCATCGTGGTCTTCATCGTCTGGGAGCGGTTCCAGGCCGAGCCTCTTGTCCCCCTCTCGCTCTTCGCGGAGCGCAACTTCGCAGTGACGAACTGGATCGCCGCGGCCATCAGCTTCGGGATGCTGAGCCTCTTTCTTCCGATCACGATTTACCTGCAGTCGGTGCGCGGATTCTCAGCCCTGGCCGCCGGGCTGACGCTGGCGCCGATGTCGCTCACGTCGATGGTCTTTGCCCCGTTTGCAGGCCGGATGGCCGATCGACTCGGAGGCAAGTACATCCTTATGGCGGGCATCACGCTCTTCACGATCGGTTTCGGAACATTTGCAGTCGTCGCCGGCCCCGACTCGACATGGCTCACCTTCCTGCTCCCCGCGATCATCGCGGGCGCCGGCATGGGTATGACCTTCGCTCCGATGACGACCGTCGCTATGCGAAACATCTCGCCACGCGTCGCGGGCGCGGCCTCGGGGGTGCTGAACACGACGCGTCAGCTCGGCGCGGCGATCGGCAGCGCCGTGGTCGGCGCACTCCTTCAGAACCACCTCGCCACGACTCTCCACGACCAGGCGGTCAGCCATGCAGCCTCGCTACCTGTCGCTTTCCGAGCACAGTTCATCTCCGCATTCAGCACAGTGGCTTCGAATGGTTTCGAGATCGGCACCGGTCAGACCGGGGCCAAGCTTCCCCCCGGTATTCCAAGTGTGGTGGCGAGCCAGATCAACGCGCTCGCGCACGACGTTTTCGTCAGCGGCTACATCGACGCCATGAAGTCGACACTGGTCGTGCCCATCGCATTCCTCGCCTTCACAGCCATCACAACGCTGCTGATCAAGAGGAGACCTCGTGCCCGCCAGGCTGAGGTTGCGCAGGAGGAGGTCAGGGCGGCAGCCGGTTAAGCGTCCTCATAACCGTCCGCCGGAGATCAGCTTCAGGACAGACAGCAGCACAGCGGCGCCGATAAACGCCACGACGATGCTGCCCCAGAAGCCGACCGTTCCGCCTGCGTTGAACAGCGCTCCGAGCAGGTAGCCACCGATGATTGCGCCGGCCACGCCGACCACGATGTCCGCGATGCATCCGAAGCCGCGACCGGCCACGACACGGGCGGCGATGGCGCCTGAGATGAGGCCGACGATGATCCACGAGATCCACGATCCCGGGTCCAGGTTCAGTCGAGAGGCGAGCAGCACCGAGGCAACGATCACGATCGATGCACCCAATCCGCCAACAGTTGGAAGACCTCTTCGCTGCCCAGGTCGTTGAAAGGCTCGTGGTAGCGGCCCGCGAGCACGTGGAGCGTGCTGAGCGCGGGCGTCATCTCGTGCAGCCTGCGACTTCCCTCCGGGTCGATCAGTGGATCGGCGGCGCCGGCGAAAATCAAGAACGGAATCCCGATCTGACCAGCCCGGGCGAGGATGTCAACGGTGGCCTTCTGCCACTCCGTATACATCCGGCTCGAGATCCTGCTGTGCACAAGCTGATCGTCACGGTACGCGACCACCACCTCTGGGATTCTCGAGACCGTGGCCGGGTCGACTTCGTTGTCCATCGCCAGTCGAGGCACGATTTTCGAGGCGAAAGGCGCCACCGCGGTCTTCCACGCCGGCGCCTGCAGGCGGAGCTTGAGCGCGGGGCTCGACACGGCGAAGCGCTCGCTGCTTGCCAGCTTGCCCGCGAGCACTGCGCTCAGGAGCGCCACTCCACCAAATGAATGTCCAAGCGGCACCACCTCGGCGCCCGCAAGCTCTTCCACATGCTTGACGAAAGCCGACACGTCATCGGTCCATTGCGACCAGGAATCGACGTGGCCTCGCTGACCTTCGCTTTCGCCGTGGCCCCGCAGGTCGAGCGCATAAGTGCTCATTCCGTGCCTGGCCATCGCTTCCGCTAACCGCTCATAGCGGCCTGAGTGCTCGCCGAGCCCATGGACGACGGCAAACGTTGTGTCCGAGCCCGCGTTTGGCCATGCCCTGTAGGCAAGCTTTGTGCCGTCAGCGGACTTGATTGAGCCCTTTCCGGCGACCGCGCTCTCAGCCACCGAGGTGCCCGAACCCCCTGAGAATCTTGAGGGCTTCTTGCTCCGCTTCCAGGAGCGTCGGAGCGTAGGCGCGGATGCCGCACAGCGCGTAAGCCCATTCCGGGCTGGGCGGGCCCTGCGAGTGAAGGCGAAACGTCGGTGGGTAGAAGAAGATGCGCTCACCCTCGACCTTCTTGATCACCGGTCGCTTCGCGAGCACGTCCTCCAGCGCCTTGCCGGTCGGCAGGCGGCCGGTCTGGAACTCCAGCCGCCGTAGCTTGGCCAGCGGGTGGTCCTCGTCCCTCATCGACGTCGTGATCCCGTACTCCGCGCTGACGTCCCTCATGAAGATGGCGATGATCAGCGCGTCGGTCTCGTCGCCCGCCATCTTCGCGAAGCCGGCCGCGGCGACGTTCGGCTCCTCGTGGCGCAGGTGACGGAAATACTCCGTCTCGAACAGGCCCCTCGAGTACGAGCTGGCGATCCATGGCGGGTTGCAGCGCCAGGTCCGGGCGTTCGCCAGCGCCTCGAACTGGGCGTGAACCCGTTCGAGATGCTGCTCGGGAAGTCCCTCCAACCGGTAATGCAAAACTCGCTGCATGTTCGCGATTAAGCCTACCGGTTCAGGGTGGGGGCCGAGCCGCCGCGCGCCATCCGCATGACCTCCTCCTGCCAGGGCGGAGCCTCCACTTGAACGGCCAGCCGATCGGCCCCGGCAGCCACCAGGAAGTCCCCGCGCCGACCGCGCTCGAGGAACGACCGCTGGCGCGCGCTGAGGTGAAATGCCTCCTGCAGCTTGGCCGCCTCACCAGGCCGCTGGGCGCCAAAAAAGACCACTGCCGGGTTTGTGGCGACCACGGTCCCCTGGTCCGAGCTCAAGAGATCGCCCGGGTTTTGAGTAGCGAAGACCAGCGAACCGTCGTACTTGCGGATCCGGCGCGCGAGACTTACGACGAACCGGCGGATGGTCGGATCTTCAAACAACAGACCGAGCTCATCGACGACGAGCATGCGCCGGCGGTCCTTGCGCTTGATGCGCGCCCACAGCGCCTCCGCCAGCAGAAAGTGCACCGGAGCCACCATCTCGTCGCGGAGCTCGCGCATGCCGAAAGTCACGATCGGCGCGTCCAGGTCGATGTTCGTCGGCGAGCTGAACATCTCGCCCAGGCTTCCATGAACCCAGCGTTGCAGGATCGTCGCGACCCGCGTCCCCGCGATCAGCCGGACGGCGACATCTCGCAGGACGGGTTGTTCGCGCTCGTCATAGGCCGCCCGCACGGCGGTCTCGAGGTGCGCGCGCTCAGCCTCATCCAGCCCTCCGCAGATGGTCGTGCATAGATCGACCGCGTCGGCGACGGCCGGCCCCAGCCAGGACTCGTCACGACGATCCGAAGGTCGGAGGTCGAGCACGTTCAGGCCGTGTCCAGATCCGAGGGCCAGCTGCACCTCGATCCCACCGACCTGCCTGGCAAGCGCTCCGTACTCGTGCTCGGGATCGATAACGTACACTTGGACGCCTCGGCCCAATGCGCCCAGCGCGAGCGACGACAGAAGGTATGTCTTGCCCGCGCCGGAATGTCCGAAGACTCCGACGTTCGCGTTGGAGTAGCGCCGCTGGTCGAACGGGTCGACGAGCACCGGCGCCCCGGTTGCGCTGTTTCGACCGATGACCAGGCCGCCAGCTTGCTGGAGGTCGGGCTCCGACCATGGAAAGAACGTGGCGAGGGCGCTGCTGTCGAGGACGCGCTTTCGTCCGAGTGGGTCGACGCCGAGCGGAAGCGTGGCGAGAAACCCGTCGAACATGCGCAAGGTGCAGGGCTGGAGCGAGCAGAGCACTGCTCGCGCGGCCGATTCGACTCGAAGCGCGCCCGCCTCGAGCTGCTCGACGCTCGCCGACGTCAGCGTCAGATACATCCCAACGTGAAAAGCCTTGTCCTGGCTCGCCGACAGCCGCCGCTGCAGATCCTCGGCGTTCGGGAGTGCGCTCGTGAGAAGCGGATCCACCGCCCCGCTTGCGTCCTGCTCGATGAGCCGTGACGCACGCATGTTGACCAGCTGGCGCTGCAGGTAGTCGACGATCCATGCAACTGGCAAGGGAGTCGCATGCCAGGAAAGGCGCAGATTCAACTCCTGAGGCAGCAGCCGGAAGATCCAACCAGCCTCCAGCTCAGTCCCAGGCAGGCGCTCGACATACCAGTTGCGGCTGAACCCGCCGGCATGCAGGTAGTGGCCGGCGAGCTCCTGGCCGAAACACGGCGGCGTTGCTGATACTGTGATTTCGAACTGGACACCGAGCTCGCGCAAGGCCGGTTCCAGGCGGCCGGCAAGACCGCTGGAGACGATGAACGAGGTCTCGTATCGATGCGCGGACGGCGACTGCGCCAGTTGATCGACAAAGCACAGGTCGGCCCCCCGCATGTCATCGAAGTCGACCGGCGACGCATGATCTGAGCTCGCGGACCCAGCTCCCGGCACTACTTCTATGAGGACTTGCAGTGGAGTATCAAGGCCGTCGAGAAGACGTCGGAACGAGTTGATCCATCGCAAACGGTCGCCTTCAGCAGCACCGGCAAAACCGAGCGATCCCGTCCGGATCACCGCAATGTCCCGTGTGCCCTCGAAGAGAACGGCCGGCGCCCGAGGTTTCACCCGTATCCATCCGAGATTGAGGGACGAACGCACGATCTAAGTGACGCGCGGTGGGATTCTTACGCGTGGACCGGTCCAGCTCAAGCGACGAGTCCGGAAGATGAAGATCGCGAAGTTCGCGACCCAGCTGTCGGCCCGCATCCCGCGCCATCTTCCCCATGACATGACCGCGCCGGCTCCGAGGACCAGCGAAGAAACCACCGCACGCAAGGCGAGCGGCGCCCAGGGCGACGACCACAGCGCGAACGCGGCGAGCGCCGCGCACACCGCGTAGGCGAGCCGCATGGGGGTCAGGCCATACAGCAATCGGTCCTCGAGGTCGACGTCCAGTGGCACCCGCGCGAGCATGCTTGGAACGTACGGCCCATTTCGCGGCCATGGAACTCAGGTTGTTAACGGCCTGGGTTCCTTAGAATCGACACTCGGCTCCATCACCGGCGTGCTCGCGTAGCTCAACTGGCAGAGCAGGGGACTCTTAATCCCAAGGTTCAGGGTTCGATTCCCTGCGCGAGCACCAAGATGTTGTGTCAGAGCGTCTCAGGATGTCTCTCCGTGGTGCCTGACGTCTCAAGCATCAACCACGCCAAATCGGGCCGATCGGGCGTGACAGCTTCATTGACAGCTTCCAGGCCGCGGAAACCGCGCTCGAAACGGCACGGGGGGCCACGAGATTGAGTTCAGTTAGCCGCCGCTGAGCCTTTTTTGGCGAGTGGCACAGGACGCAGAATCCCCATGTCCTGGGCGTTAACGATTCGACTTCGCCGCCGAAGTCAGCGGACTCCTTCACTCCGGTGCCGACTCCAGACCAGTGCAATCGACGAGCGGGACCAGGCTGGACCGCATCCCGTCGAATTGATAACAAGATCGAGGCTGATCCGAACGTGCACCGCTGGAACCTGACGCGCGCGTCCCCGCGGCAGCAATCCCGGGGTGTTGCGTGTCAGCAACCGCGACGCCTCCAGTCGAAGTGAAGCGGCCGCGTATGTCGGGCCCCAACTCGCCGTGCTGTTCTAAATTCCGCCGTATTGGCGCTCAGGCTCAGCTGTCAGGGAAGCTGGTCCATGTTCGCCAGCTCATATACCGTTCCGGCAAACGGATTAGCGGCCTTCGGATTAGGCTGGTATAGCCAGTCGACCGCCTGCGCGCTGATCGCTGGGTAATAGTTCACTAGGTTAGAGAGTTGCACTACGACCCGCAGTTTGCGATCGAAAACAGTCGCGCCTTGGTTGCGCCCCCAGCCAACCAGGCGTTGGTTCAAGCTGACAAAGTCTAAATGTGCTCCAGCGAAGATTTGAGTTGGAGGCGCGCTAAGGGGGGACTGCAGAAAGACGCGGCTTGTGTCACCGGAAATCCAAGCTAGAGCCTCACCATCGTAAGCGTAGTAGCTGACGTCAATTGGTCCCGAAATCGCTTGTGTCTCGCCGGTTTCGAGATTTAGTCGGCTTAGCGTTCCGTGTGATGTGGGCGAGCTCGGGACACTGTCGAATACCACCCACGGCCAGACGATCTGGGGCCCGACTGCATTCGCCTCTAGCACTCGCAGATTGGTTCCATCAGCGTTGATTGAATAGACATGATCGATGCCGTCGACCGCCTCGATGGCTGACCACACAATCACCCCATTCGACATCGACGGGATTACCAGCGGTGTGTTTGGATAAGGCTTTGACGCAGCTGCCAGCATGCGTAGTTGCTGGCTTTGTCGGTTGAAGCTGTAGAGCACCCAATCGGCGAAGCTCGGCTCCAGGCTCCCCTCGACCCATACGACCCAAGTCGCATCGCCGACGATCCACACCACTTGCGAACGTGGCTCTGTAAACGGCCGGATGATGGTGATCCTTCCGGTCCTTCGGTCCATCATCGCGGGGCCGAGCGCTGCGGACGAGCTCCGAGCCTCGCCGAAAGCGACGCTACCGTCGGACGCAATCGAGACCTCGACCCACGTCGCCGAATCCACAGCATGGGGCCTAAGGTTTGGCCATGCCTGAGAAAACTCGATAGCCGTCGTCGATGGCGACGATGGGCTCGACACCGCACCCGGCGAACTTTGCGACACGGCCGTAGGCGGCGATGGCTGCTCGCCGGAGGTTACCGGCGAGCAGCCCGCAAGGAAAACGATCGTGACTGCCGCTAACCGGCGTGCTACCAAACTATTCCGAACGGTCCATGGTGGGGCGAGGCATACGTTACCAATGCGAACATTGAACTCGACGGGAAGCCGGTATTAAACGCATTGACATTGAAGCCGGACGTGTGGTTCAGGGCACTGCCATAGATGGGATCGATGTAATCCGTGAACCCACCGAATGAGCTGTACCCATAGAGCGCGACCCAGTGCTGGATTTCGAGGTTGGTGTTATGACCGTTGAGATAAGGGGTTCCGCCGGGATATTCCTCTACATCTGCCGCGAGGGGGTAGCCTGGGTATCCCCCGTTCCATATGTCGGCAGTGAGGTTGGCGTTGTACTCAGTCTGTGTGAGCTTGTGGCCCGAATACGGGGCTGGATCCTCGGTGTAGTAGGGAGACCCGTTGACGTTGCCACTTATCCAATAGTTGAAACTCATGGACATTGGCCAGTCCGACGCTGTGCTGAACCAGGGTGTCTCCCCTCCCTGGAGGTTCGTCTCTAGTGTCCTGCCACCGAAGTTCGTTGACAAAATCGAGCGATGCTGGCGAGGATCTCATCAGCATTCTTGACCCACACGAATGGCTTGGCCGAATCGTTGCAGGTGGCGAGGTAGAGGCGGATGGCAACTTCCAGCTGGTGGGTACTTGTGTGCGTTCCTCGTCGGAGCTGCTTTTCGGTCAGCATCGAGAACCAGCGCTCGATCTGGTTGATCCAGGAGCTGTAGGTAGGTGTGAAATGGACATGGAATCGGGGATGGCGGACCAGCCAGCGTTTGATGATCGGAGTCTTATGAGTGCTGTAGTTGTCCATGACCAAGTGGACATCGAAATCCTCCGGAACCTCACCATCGACTCGATTGAGAAAGGCCCTGAACTCGATGGATCGGTGGCGACGATGGGTTTCACCGATGACCTTGCCGGTAGCCACGTCGAGGGCGGCGAAGAGCGAAGTGGTGCCGTGCCTGAGGTAGTCGTGAGTGCGTCGCTCGGGCGTCCCCGGCGCCAATGGCAAGATCGGCTGAGTGCGGTCGAGAGCCTGGATCTGGCTCTTCTCGTCGACGCACAAAACCAGGGCCTGATCGGGCGGATTCAAATACAAACCGACGATGTCGCGGACCTTGTTTACGAACTGAGGATCGTTGGAGAGCTTGAAGGTCTCGACGCGATGGGGCTGCAGGGAGAAGGCGTGCCAGATGCGGGCGACCGAGGCGTTGCTGATGCCGGTCCTGGCGGCCAAGGAACGCGTGCTCCAATGGGTTGCGTCCTTGGGCATGGATTCCAAGGTGGCGGTCACCACTTCCTCGACCTTGTCGTCGCTGATGCTGCGTGGGGCGCCAACTCTGGGTTCATCAAGAAGCCCAGCCAGGCCTCGCTCGACGAAACGCTTGCGCCACTTCCAAACTGTGGTGTTGGTGATCCGAAGATCGCGGGCGACCTTGCTACTGGGATCTCCCTCCGCGCATCGCAAGACGATGCTTGCGCGCTGAGCCAGGGAGTGGCTGGACTTCGGACGCTTGGACCATCGCAAGAGCTGGTTACGATCTTCGGCGGAGACGACAACAGTGGTCTTGTGGGGACGGCCGCGTGGCATGGCGTGGACCTCATTGTGGCGGCTGCCGGCTACCCCACTATTATATCACGAACTTCGGTAACGGGACACTAGCTCAAACGTGACCCAAGGCTGCCCGACGATCGCCCGCTTCCACCAAGGCAGGGCGATCGCGTAGAGCATCCTGTAGACGGCTATCCATCGCGCCGGCTCGTAGAGACCCTCCGCGGGTGGGATGATTCGCACGGCGGCGAGGCGGGAATGTCGGGATGACTGTGGGATGTGAGGTACACCGAACTTGAGTACCAGCCAGAGGAGCGCAATCGGCAGGGCGGCGACGACCGCGACATGCACCGTGACAACCGCGGCGTGGGCCACGACGAACACCAATCCACTGAGAGCGCTGTTGATCGCATAGACGATTCGTTGAAGCTGCTCCGCCTCCTGCTCGCCGGGCTGCGGGGTGGGGCTGGCCACCGCGAGTCGGGACAGGAAGACCAGCGATATTGCTGCCAGGATTTGCCGAACGGACCATTCGAGCTTGTTCACACGATTAACCCCCTCAATGAGTTCGCTCCACC
>JBOHUQ010000073.1:0-42823 GCA_050734495.1 Candidatus Dormibacteraceae bacterium | reverse complement strand
TTGATAGGAGATATCACCTGAGCTGAGTGCCAAAGCCACCCTGGGCAAAGACTCCAGCTGAGCTCCGACGCACAGCCGGTCAGCCGCCGATGAGATTGACATGCCGCATATGCGAGCGATCCAGGAGGCTGCGCTGATGCTGCCGGCAACCAGGTGCTCGCCGGCCCGTTGGGATCGCCGAGCGTTTGCCGAGAACACACCCTCGAGCGCGTCGATCACGACCCGGAGCTCTTTGGTGTCCAGGCGCTCGTCGCAAGCCTGAAGCTCGCGCACCGCCGCGCGGAGTTTTTCGAGGGGTGTTCCCCCCTCCCCCGACATACGAATAGCCTACCAAACGAATGTTCGTATGTCAATGCCTTATTTACACAACCACCGCCACCCAAACATCAAACAACGCCACCCAACCCCACCCCAACCCCTCTTCCCAGCCCTCCTCCGGCCCGTGCCTACCCACCAGACATGCAACAACGCCCACCCAAGCACCGCCCCAACTCCCTCTTCCCAGCCGCCTTCCCCGCAGGATCGGCGCCCCGCGGCAAAACCCCGAGCCGCCCGAGCAAACCTTCGACCCGCAGCCGCCCTGCGGCCCGACAATATGAAGTGGTGCCCATCCCGTCGTCTGATGACGCCTTCGCCGAGGTCAAGTCCAAGATCGACCTGGTGAAGGTCGTGCAGGAGCACGTCCGCCTGACCAAGCGCAACAAGGACTTCTGGGGCCTCTGCCCCTTCCACCAGGAAGACAGCCCCAGCTTCAAGGTCAACCCGCAGATGCAGTCCTGGTACTGCTTTGGCTGCGAGCGCTCCGGCGACGTCTTCACCTTCGTCGAGCTCATAGAAAGGACCGACAAGCGCGGCGCTCTCCAGCTCCTCGCCGAGCGAGCCGGCGTCGAGCTCAAGAAGTTGAGCCCTGAGCAGAAGGAACGCTCCGACTCCCGCCGCCGCCTCCTCGCCATGCTCAAGCTCGCCGCGCAGTTCTACGAGTACGTTCTGTGGTCCAACCCAGCCGGCGAACCAGGCCGCAGTCTCCTCGAATCACGAATCGTGAGCGAGGAGACCGCGCGCCGCTTCCAGCTCGGCTACGCCCCCGCGGGCAGGGGTTTTGCGGAGTACCTGAGAGCCAAGAAGAAGTCTCTGCAGGACGCGCATGACGCGGGGTTGATGCGCAGCGACGGAACGGATTTCTTCGCAGAACGGCTGGTGATTCCGATCAGGGACGAGCGCGGCCAACCCCTCGCCTTCACAGCCAGGACGGTCCGAGCCGACGAGCAGCGCAAGTACATCAACTCCCGTGAAACCCCCGCCTACGTAAAAGGACGCGTGATCTTTGGGCTCGACCTAGCCCGAGACGAGATCACAAAGAAAGGGCACGCCGTGCTCATGGAAGGCCAGTTCGACGTCATCACCGCCCATCACCACGGGGTGACCAACGCGGTCGCCAGCTCCGGGACCGCGTTGACGGACGACCAGGTGCGCCTCCTCAAGCGGTTCACCGACGAGCTGCTCCTGGTCTTCGACGCCGACCGTGCCGGCAGGGCCGCCGCCTTCAAGGCGATCGAGCTGGCGGCCGCGCACCAGATGCGCACTCGCGTCGCCACCGTGACGGCTCCGGCCAAGGACCCCGACGAGTTCCTCCGAGCGGCGGGTGCGCAGGCTGCGGAAAAATGGGACGAGCTCGCGGCCGCCGCCCCGTCAGGCTGGGAGTTCTGGATCAAGGACTCCCTGACCGGCCTCAACCCTGGCAACCCGAACCAGCTCGAGCTCGCGGCCAGCCGGGCCCGCGAGGTGTTGGAGAAGATCCCCGACGCGGCCGTTCGGGACACCTACCGCGAACGGGCCGCGGGATGGATCGGAGTTCAACCGCACCTCCTGACGGCACGGCCGAATCCCGTCTCCCCTTCAGGGGACAGGGGCAGGGTGAGGGCCGGGGCAGAATCCAACGGAAAAGGCGGTTTGGCCCCCCGCCTGACGGGGAAGAAACTGAGCGTAGGCAGATATCTGCTGCAGTTGCTGGCGGTCCGGCCTGTCGCCTTCGAGCGGGTGCGATCCCAAATCACCCCCGAGGAGTTAGACGAAGAGGATCGCGGTATATACGTACGAATGTTGGAGACATACGGGCGCGGCGGTGTGTCCGGGCTCGAGACTGAGTTGGCGGGATATCCCCCGGAGGAACAGGACCTGATTCGAAGAGCATGGGCGGCGCCGCCGCCGAGTGTGGACGACGAGGTGGCTGTGGACCTCGCGGTACGGATCCGCCTGGACCACATGAAGGGCCTGCACAGTGGGATAATCCGCGAGCTTTCCGAGGCCGAAAGTGGGAAGGACTCGGAGCGGGTGGCGCGTCTCGAAGCCAAGGCAAGGGAGCTTGCACGCGCCATCAACGAGCTGGAAAGGAGAGGCTGACATCGCGCGCGTAGCGAAAGTGGCAATAACGTCGACGGCGCCCAAGGTGGCGCCGAAGGGACCTCGAGCCGGCAAGGCTGAGGCCAAGCCCGAGCACAAGTTCGAAGACGAGCTGATGGCCATGGCCGAAGCTCTCATCGTCAAGGGCAAGGAGCAGGGCTACCTCACGCCCGACGACATCCTCCAGGGCTTCCCGGAGCTGGACGCCGAGCCCGACCAGATCTTCCGCATCTTCGCCGCGTTCAAGGAGATCGGGATCGAGGTCACGGACGGCGAGAAGGACTTCGAGGAGGTTGAGCAGATCGACGACGAGATGCTGCTCGACATCGAGATGATGGACTCAGTCTCGCTCGACGACCCGGTGCGCATGTACCTCAAGGAGATCGGGCGCGTCAGCCTGCTCACCGCCAACGATGAGGTCGAGCTCGCGCAGGCGATCGAAGCCAAGCCCCTGCACGACGCGCTCAAGGCGCTGAACGTGATCGAGGAGATGGACGGCCGCCAGCGCTCCGTGGAGGAGCTGCTGCCCGAGGTCGTCGAGCGGCTGGCCACCGTGAAGCGGAAGGGGCAGCAGGCGCACATCGCGCAGGAGCTGATCGGGCTCGCTGACGTGTCCAAGCTGCAGAACCTCATCGACGCCGCCGCCGCGGAGCGCCGCCGCCAGGCGACCAATGGGGCCGCCCGGCCGCGTGTTCGCGCCGAGGCGCTGGAGGCGTACCGCATCGCGCGCTACCGCTTGACCGAGCGCTACGAGCGCGCCTACGAGGCGAAGCAGCGGCTGACCGAGGCGAACCTCCGGTTGGTCGTATCGATTGCGAAGAAGTACATCGGCCGCGGCATGTCGTTCCTGGACTTGATCCAGGAAGGCAACATGGGTCTGATCCGCGCGGTCGAGAAGTTCGACTACCACAAGGGCTACAAGTTCTCGACGTACGCGACGTGGTGGATCCGCCAGGCCATCACGCGCGCCATCGCCGACCAGGCGCGGACGATCCGCATCCCGGTCCACATGGTCGAGACGATCAACAAGCTGGTGCGCGTCTCGCGCCGGTTGCTCCAGGAGCTCGGCCGCGAGCCGAGCGACGAGGAGATCGGCGAGGAGATGGGCATCACGCCCGAGAAGGTGCGCGAGATCGTGAAGGTCTCGCAGGACCCCGTGTCCCTCGAGACGCCGATCGGCGAGGAAGAGGATTCCCACCTCGGCGACTTCGTCGAGGACCGCGAGGCGGTCTCACCGCAGGACGCGGCTTCCCTGACGATGCTGCACTCCGAGGTCGAGGACGTGCTCGACACCCTGACGCCCCGCGAACGGCGCGTGCTTCAGCTGCGCTTCGGCCTGATCGACGGCCACCAGCGCACGCTGGAAGAGGTGGGAAAGCGGTTCGGAGTCACCCGAGAGCGCATCCGACAGATCGAGGCAAAAGCCCTCCGCAAGTTGCGCCACCCCTCGCGCTCAAAGAAGCTCCGAGACTACCTGGAGTAATTCCCCCTCTCGCCACAGGCGATAAGGTCATTCTTTCGCCCCTCCCGACCCTCGCACGCTGAGCGGGAGAGGAGGTACTTACGTCGGCTCGGGCGTTGATTCGACGACTTGCGGAAACTCTTGCCTGGACTCGCGCTCTTTTTGTTCTCGGCCTGCGCCGGCGTCCAGATGTCTGATCCCCGGATCACGAACACACCGATCACGCCAATCAGCGCGAGCGCCGGCAACTTCGACGACGTTGTGATCGACCAGGCCAACCACCGTCTCTATGCGGCCGACCGAAACAAGGGCATCGACGTCTTCGACATCTCGATGCCGAGCGCACGGTTCGTCCAGTCGATCTCGCTCCCCGCCGCCCCCAACGGGCTGGCCCTGGCCTCCGACCTCGACCGCCTGTACGCCGGCACCTCGGACGGAACGGTCCAGGTCCTCGACATCAACCCCACCTCCCCGACCAGCGGAAAGCTGCTTCCGCCAATCCAGACGACCGGCAAGGAGGTCGACCTCCTCGACTACTCCGCGTCCCGCCACGAGCTCTATGCAAGCAACGGCCCCGAGGGAACGCTCGCGATCATCGATACCAACAAGAACGCGATCAGCGGCACCGTGAAGCTCGGCTACGCGTTGGAACAACCTCGCTACAACTCGGTCGACGGCATGCTCTACGTCACGAGCCCTGACGCCGACGCGCTATTCAAGATCGATCCGACCACCGCAGCCATCAAGAGCAAGAACGGCCTCGGTGGGTGCCAGCCCGTTGGGCTCGCCATCAACTCGAGAGCGGACCAGGCCTTGGTCGCGTGCGCCAACTGGACGCTGGCCCGGGACCTGCGCACCGGCGCCACCAAGGTATTCACCCAGGCGTCGCGCGGGGATGTGATGCGCTACGACTCGGCGGCCGATCGATTCCTCGTTGCGTCTCCCAGCACAAGCACCGTCGCGATATTCGGCGGCAGCCCGATCGCCTACATCTCCTCTGTCGTCACCGGCGGCGGCGGCAAGGCCGCCGACTACGACGAAACCAACCGCCTCGTCTACAGCACCGATCTCCGCCCAAACAGCGTCGGTATGGCCGCGTTCCAAATTCCGGACGGCGCCCCGAAGCTGTCGTCGCTGATGTCCCTCGCACCGCTTGCCGCGCTGCTGCCGCTGATCGTGCTGGTCCTTCTCATCGTCGGACGCCAGGCGGATCCAATCCGAAGGCCCGAGCCGCTGCTCACCCGCGAAGAGGCGAAGCGCGCGAGGCTGGATCGCCACCGCGCGCACGATCCCGGCCAGGGACCGGCATGAACTCAAGCAGCCTGAAACCAAACGCCTGACTCCAGCGTCTTTATTGGCGAGGGTGTTGTGCAAGAGCTGTCGATGAGTCGTGGCCAGGCCGAGGGGGCCGATTTCGACAGCCTGATCGGCCCGCACCTCGACGCCGGCTACCGCACGGCTCTGGCAATCCTCCGCGACCCGGAGGCCGCCCACGACGCCGTCCAGGAGGCCTCGTTCAAAGCCTGGCGCAAGCTGAACCAGCTTCACGGGGGCAAATCCGCCCACCCCTGGTTCCTCGCCATCGTCGCCAACCAGTGCCACAGCGAGCGCCGCCGGCATTGGTGGTCGGTGATTCGCCAGGCGGAAGTCGAGAGCGACGCGAAACCTGCGGGCGAGGTGGTTTCAGCCGACAGCCTGGACATCGACCGCGAGCTCGCCAAGCTCCCGCGCGAGGATCGCCTGGCGCTCTTCCTCTACTTCTATCTCGACCTTCCCATGGAGGAGGTCGGTGACGTGCTCGGCGTGAGCGCCGCAGGCGCCAAGACTCGCGTCTACCGGGCGGCCAAAAAGCTGCGACCCGGACTGGAGATGAGCTGATGGACGACATGCGGTCGGAGATCCGCGCGGCGTTCGAGCGCGAGCAGGCGGCGCATGGTCCAGTCGCGAGCCTGCGCCGCGACTTGGTCGAAGCCGTGTCCGCACGTGAGCGTCCGGCGCGCAACTTCCAGTGGGTCGCCGTCGCGGCCGCGGTGATCCTCGGCGTGCTCGTGGTGGCCGGCCTGATGTCGACGCGCTTCCACCCGCGCGCCGCGGGTCCGGCCGCGACACCACAGGCCTCGCCTCTGGCGGACTACGGTCCTCCTCCGGCTGGTGTTTCGCTGATTTACGTGCATGACTCGACCAACCCACTATGGCTCGTCGGCTATGACTGGTCAGGCAAGCCGCGGGGTACCGTGATGCTCGGACTCGCGATCGGCACCGGCCAATACATCGCGCAGGCCCCCGACGGCCAGATCTTCCAGGTCTCGCGATCGGCGAAAGGTGGGGGCGGTACCTTCCTCGACCGCCTGGGCCGGCCGATCCCGCTTCTCGCCGGCACGGGCGCTTACACGGGCGGGGTGTGGGCGGACGACAACCGGCATTTCTGCAGCGTTACGGTGGACCAGCAGACATTTGCCTGGACCCTCAGCACGCAGTTGCCGGGTGAGGGGCAGAAGCAGGTGGCGGTGATCGCCCGCGACACCGGTCTCGGCGAGACTGGTATCAGTGTGGCCGCGTGCAGCTTCCACAACGACCAGGCGGTTCTTGTGCGCACCGTCGTGGCGTGGCCGTCAGAGATGTGGATCATGCAGCTGTCGACTGGCAAGGTCCTCTCCCATTCGACCATTGCCGGCCAACCCGCGAACCTGATCGCCAGCGCCGACACTCTCTTCGCCGCAGTCAACTCAGGCAAGTCGATCTCCGGGCAGGCAACAGGATTTCCATCGACCGTCATCCATCGCGTCTCCGATGGCTCAGTCGCAGCCACCCTTGATCCGGCAATGGGCGTGCTGGCCTTCAGCCGCGACAATTCCCTCGTGCTCGTGACTACAGCCCCATGGATCGAGGGCCAGCCTGCTCACCTCGCCGTCGTCGACGTGAAGTCGACGCAGATCATCTGGCGTTATGACGGGCCGGAAGGTTTGGGCGGCTTCCTCGCGGAGCCCGGCGGCAACCTCGACGCAGCTTTCGGTCCGGGCTTCGCAATAGCCCTCACGGTGAATCCACCACACGTCACGCCGTGCGGCGGAGCTTCGACCACGGCGTGCCGCGCCTCAGTAGAGGATCCCTCGCGCGACATCCTGATCGTCCACGGCAACGGTTCGGTCACTCATTTGGCGGGCCGCCACGTGACGGCGTGGTAACGCAGTCGCCGAACTCTCGTCAGGTCATGACCTCGTTCGCGGTGCTCGCAGCCGTCGTTGTGGTCGCCGGATTCATGGCGACCCAGTTCCCAGCCCGCCCTGCCCCACCCATTGTGGTGACCAGTCCATCACCGATCGCCGTCGACTACGGGCCGCCCCCGCCGGGCGTCCCGCTGATCTGGGTCCAGGACCCGAATCACTCCGGTTGGCTCATCGGGTTCGACTGGACAGGCAAACTTCGCGGGACTGTCAAGGTCTCGCGGCCGGTCGCCCAATATGACCGGTTGAGCCAGGCCCCGGACGGATCTGCGTTTGGAATTGAACCCAATGGAAAGGGCGGGTTCCAGGTCTTCCTCGACGGGCTTGGCGCCACGATCGCAACCTCGGGTCCACAGGTGCTCTATCAAAGCGAGATGTGGGCTGACGACAGCCGGCACCTGTGCGACCTGGACCCCAGTTCAGGGCGGTGGACGCTTGGCCTTGCCGTGCCGGGCGCGGCTCCAAACCCGGTCAACGAAATTGCGCTCGATCCATCATCGCTCGCTCGGTCGGGCATCATCGCGTTCTCATTTGGGGCGTGCAGCGCGCGAAACGACCGCGCGGTCATTCCATACAGCTACCCGGGCCGGCCGACCGCATACTCGGTCGTCCGGATCTCCGACGGCGCGATTCTCCAGCAGCGCACCTACGCGGCGGGCCTGGTTGCAAACGTGACCGCGAGCATGGATGGATCATTGATCGCGGAAAGTTCGGGCCAATCCGCCGGCGAACCGCCGCCCAACGCGACCTCAACAGTCATCCGTCGCGCATCGGACCTGTCGGTCGTGTCCACGCTCGCCCCCAACATCGGCGTGCTTGCTTTCAGCGGCGACAATTCCGCGGCGCTGGTCAGCACCGCACCCTTGATCGGGGGACAGGCGGCGATGCTGGAGGTCCTCGATTTGCAAACCGGACGCGTGACGTGGACGGGAGAAGGCACATCTGGGCTGGGCGCTGTGGCTGTACAGCCCACCGCCGATGCCTTTGCCGTTGCGCTGACCCAGCCTGGCGAACAGAATTCGCCGGCCACGATCCTGATCATCTTTGCCGATGGGTCCAGGCCGGCCAAGCTGCCAGGGCTCCTCGTACCCATCTGGTGAAGTAGATTTGACCCCTGATGCCGGTCGTCACGATTGGCCGCCAGTTTGGGGCCGGGGGCTCGACGGTTGGCGAGATGCTTGCCGAGCGGCTCCACGCCGACCTGCTCGAGTCACGGATCATCGACGAGGTCGCGCACCGGCTCCAGCTTCCCAAGGAGGAGGTCGAGGCCGAGGACGAGTCGGCCGGCTCCCTGCTCTCCCGGCTGCTGGTCGCGCTCGGCTCGGCCAGCTCAGAGCCGCTGATCCCGCCTGAGGTCACCGCCTGGAGCCCGCCCAACGCCGACCCCGCCTTCGACACTCGCAAGGCGGTCTTGCTCATCACGCAGCTCGTGCTGCAGGAGGCGGCGCGAGCAGGGAACGTGGTGATCGTCGGCCGGGGAGGGGCTTACCTGCTTCGGGATCTCCCGGGCGCCCTGCACGTCTTCCTGCGCGCCGACACCGCGATCCGGGTAAAGGTGGTCATGGCTGCCTTCAACATCACCTCCGAAGACGAGGCACGGCGCAGGGTCAAGCAGACCGACGAGAACTGGACCGCCTACATCAAGCAGGTCTACGGCCACGACCGCAACCTGGCCAACAATTACAACATGGTGTTGGATACTGGGCGTCTTGGTTATCAGACGACCGTTGAAGTCATTGTGACCGCCCTCGACCGCAAGTAATGTCTCGCCTCCCCCGCAGGGGAGGGTGGCCCCGCCGGAAGGGCGCCGTCGGGTGCGGGCTGGTCCAAGCCGTACCCTTATCGGAATGACCCACGCGCTCGGCTCCCGCACGTCCGGCGTCGACGGCTCCAGCGAAGGCGGCCGCATCAACACCATCAACCTGCCCGGCGCCCTCGTCCTCTACGGCGTCGCCCTCATCCAGACCCTGCAGCGCAAGAACCCAAAAACCAAGCTCTCGGTCGCGCCGATCCAGGTCGACGGCGTCTGGTGCCTCGAGCTCAGCTACCAGGGAGACGAACCGCCCGGCGTCCCCGACCACTGGCAGGGGCACCGCGTGATCTTCCGCAAGCTGGAGCCACCGCCCAGTGCCTGACGCCGCACTCCGCGTCTTCGGGCCCCAAACCAAGATCCGAGTCGTTGTAGCCAAGCTCGGCAACACGGGCGGCGAGCTGCTGAAGCGGCACGGCTACGAACTGGGCGAAGGCTTTGTCGACATCTTGTCCCAGTACCAGACCCTCGAGCACGCCGCCCGCAGCGAGCGGCTGCGCGACCTCGCCACATTGCTGAGGGAACTCAACTCCGCCACCTGACTCGAGGCAGCCGCCATGAATTTCAGCGGCGGCATTTACATTAAGTTGAGGGTTCCAAACTCGAGTCCGCGGCTGTACCATGTCACGAAACCGGGTTCCGGTCCGTTATAGAGATCAAGGATTACGTCATTGCAAAAGTCGAAAGTGGAACCGGACAGGGGCAAATGTGCCTGCGGACGGCGCAAGAAAGATGCGTCCGTCTACATCTACCGGTCCCATCAGGACCGCTACCTGTTCCACCGCTGCGAATGCGGCAAGGAATGGACCGAGCACCGCACCGACGTCGACCCGGCCGAACCCATCAGCTCCGACGAGGTGATCGAGGTCCACAAACGCCTGGCGAAATTCGAAGGCTCGATCGCCGAGCTGCTGGAACAGCGCTCCCCGAACTGATCAGCACTCCGCCTAAGGCTGAATTTCACACGGAAGGCCGTGGCCGTACAGGATTATGCAACCGTCACTGCCTGCCGTCACAGCGTATTTCTGGCCCGGCGGCACGAACATCCAGTCTCCAACCTTCAGAGTCACGCGGCCGTACTTGAGCGATCCCTTGAGGACGACCCGAACCACCGCGTGATCGTGGGAGTGTGTCGGAACGCTCGCCCCGGCCTTCATCCGGGTCATGAAGCTGAGGATGTCGCCGGTTGGACGGAACACGAGGGGAATCTGCCACGACTCCACTCCCGGCGGCGTCCCCTCTCGCTTGAGACCGCGTTGGGCCGCGGCCACCCCCTTGTCGCGTGAGGTGATCACTCCCTTCCCGTAACGGACGCCGTTCTTTTGAAGGGCATCGACGACCCTTCGGGCTCCCAGGACCCTTCCCCTGCTGTCGGCCTTCATCAACGAGTCGTCAGGAAGCCAATTCGAGCTCATCTGCGTCCCCTTCCCTTAAAGCTCTTGCTTGACGGCGTTTGGCCCGACCGGCTCAGACAGTACTCTCCGCTGGCGGGTTGTCAAGCCTTGGTTGGCCCAAGGCCGCGTGCGACTGCCCAGGTGGCGACTTCGGTGCGGGACCGAACGCCAAGCTTGTTGCGGATCCGTTCCACATGGCCTTCTGCCGTTCGCTCCGCGATGAACAGGCGCTGGGCGATCTCCCTGTTGGTCATACCCGCGGCGACCATCGTCACCACCTCTCGCTCACGGCGGCTCAAGGGTCCTTGGTCGGTCAGTACTTCTTTGGTGGGTCTCTCTCCACCAAGCGCGTACTCGAGTGCTTCCGCCGTGGTCATGGTCTGGCCGTCTTTCCATGCGGCCTCACCGCGGCCCCTGGTCCCAAGCCGATGCAGCGCCTGCGTGCGCGCGTCCTCGAGCTGCTGGCCCCTGAAAGCCCAGGTGGTCAACGAATACTCGCGCGCGAGCCGATCCGCGGCGCCCGCGAGCCGGAGCGCGCGATCGTCCTGTCTGGCCGCTGCCGCGACGAGAGACAGACCGAGCAGGCTCCAGATGACTCCGAACCAGTCGTTGACGACACGGAAAACGGATAGCGACTCTTTCCAGGATTCGGCCGCCTTGTCGACCTGGCCCGCGTCCAGCTGCGCATTCGCAAGACTCTCGAGATAACGTGCCATTCGGGCCGGATCATCCTCTGACCGCGCCGCGGCCACGCAGGGGCTGAGGATTTCGATTGCGCTGGCGGGGTCACCTTGCGTAATCGCAAGGAGGCCCCGCATGTTGTTGATGTCGGCCACGAGGCCCCTGTTCGTTGAGTCGCCCAGAATCGAAATGGCCTCGTCGTACATCTTTCCCGCGAGCCCAAGCTCACCGGCCGTTTCATGTACGAGCCCAGAGCCGTTGAGGGCCCGCGCGATGAGCTCGGGATCATGCAATTTTCGGGCCATGCGAACAGCCGACTCGAAAAGCCTTCTGCTGGCGAGGCGGTCGGCCCGCCGCCAGGCAAGGCGCGCGGCCATCAGCGTGGCTTTGACCCGCAGCGTCTCGCTCGGCTTCGACTGCTCGAGCAAATCGAGGATGAGCTCCCCGGCGCGCGCCTGGTCGCCGAAATCGGAATCCGCTATCTCGAGCGCCAGCCCCAATCCGCCGTCTTGCGCGTTATCCCGGGCCCAGCTCACCGCGTGCCAGAAGTTGGCCGACTCCACCGGTTCCCAATGCCGCGAGTTGAAGTGGTCATAGTGAGCTTTCCGCATCCCGTCCAGCTCGCCCGATTCGCGCAATCGCTCGCTGGCGAACTCATGTTGAGATTCGAGCAGCCGGAAGCGAGTGCCGCTATCCAGCCGGCCCGCGACCACCATTGACTTCTGCACCAGGCCCGCCAGCACATCGATGAGGTTCGTCTCAATTCCGCTCGAGCACACGGCCTCGACGCTCTCCGATGTGAAGCCTCCCTGGAACACGGCCAGGCGCCGGAACAATCGAGCTTCGTTTTCAGTCAGCAAGCGATGACTCCAGTCGATCGCGGCGACCATCGTCTGCTGGCGCTGTGGCCCCGTTCTCGTACCGGACGTCAGCAACCTGAACCGATCGTTGAGGTTGCTCAGCAGCTCCTGCTCCGACATCACGTCTATCCGCGCGGCCGCCATCTCGATGGCCAGCGGCAGTCGGTCGAGGCGCTCGCAGATCCGCGCTACGGAGTCCAGGTTGCGGGTCGCCATCTTGTAGTCGGGCGAGACGAGTCGCGCGCGCGCCTCGAACAGCAGCACTGCATCCGGATCGCCAAGCGATGAAACGGGCCAGCGGGCCTCGCCGGGAACTCCAAGCGCCTCGCGGCTCGTGGCGAGGATGTTGAGTTCGGGGCAGCGCTGGAGCACTCGCTGGCAGAAAGCGGCGCACTCGGCCACCAGGTGCTCGCAGTTGTCGAGGATGAGCAACGCTTTCCGCGCCGCGAGCCATGAGGCGGCGACGTCCTGGGCCGTTCCGCGTCCGGGCAGCTCGAGCGTGGCGACCACCGCGCCGGAAACGTCGTCGGTCGCCGCGAGCTCGATCCACCACACGCCGTCCGGCCACAGGCTCGAATTGGCTGCCGCCAGCTCGGAAGCAAGCCGGCTCTTGCCCGCCCCGCCGGTGCCGGTGAGCGTGACCAACCGCGATGTCGAGAGCAGTCGTTTGAGCGACCGCAGATCTGACTCGCGCCCGACGAAGCTGGTGAGGTGGTGCGGCAGATTGGTCGGGGCCCCGGCGCCCTGCTTCCCCCGGACAGCAATCCTGTCCATGGCCGTATCTTCGCCCACATACACGGAAAAGAGAGAGGGACCGGGGAGATCCCTCTCTCGATGAATGCACCCGAAGGCGATATCGGGTGGCTGGATGCATGTTTTCTAGATGTAGCCGTGTGGCTTGGCTGCTCGCATTGAAGCCGTGAGCTGGCTGTCGCGCTCCTGGGCGTCGGGCCCGAGGAAGCTGTTGGGGGCGAGCTGCGCAGCGGGAGCGTCCTTGACGCCACGGGTGCCGGCCGGCGTGAGCTGCTCGTCGATCGTCTGCGCGCCGCCCCGGTGACCCGAGAGCTGCAACGCGCCGCCCTGGCCCTGAACGATGTGTGCCGGGACGGCAGCCGGTGCGCTGAGGTTCTTCGCCACGACGCCTGCCGTGACACCCAGCCCCATCGTGGCCACCACCGCGCACACCGCGACGAAACTCCGAGAGATCCCTGATCCGCGAATCGCTGTCCTGGCTTCCAATTTGTGTTTTTCCTCTCCGGTTTTATTCGGCCTGAGCCGTTGAGGCCAGACTAGGAATCAGGAGGCATGCGCCATAAGGCGGAAAACACCTGAAAAAGACGTGCCAGGTACCTGAAAAGAGGTACCTGCCCAAATCCCCTCCCGCCGGGGAGAGGTCGAGAAACAAGGACCCTAGGAGAGCAAATCCAGCCGGCTGTGGATCTTCACGAACGGCAGATGCGCCTGGATGAACGCGTTCGGGTCGACGAAGTGGTAGGGGAACGCCGGGAAGCCTGAACACCCGGTCGGCGGCAGAGCCCCATTCCAGGCGTGCGGCTCATAGTCGCCAATGAACACCGCGAAATGCAGGTGCGTCAGCGCGCCCATGTCGGCAACATCGGCAAACACCTGCCCTCGCTTCACCGGCGTGCCCACCCCGAATCCCGGCCTGGGCCAAACGTGCCAGTACTGGGTGATCACGATCCCCTGGCTCGTGGCGTGGCGGATGAGCACCCCGCCCCGGAACGTGGGGTCGACGGTATAACCGGCGATCACCCCATCCGCCGCGGCCATCACCGGCTGGATCCCTGTCTTGATATCGACGCCTGTGTGCAGCCAAACCGCGCCAGAGGAGCAGGCGCGCAGCACCGTGCCGTTGCAGAGCCGCCACTCGCTCCCGAACCCAAGGCAGTGGGGCTGCCACGTGGGCAGCGGGTAGTTGAAGTAGTCGGAGGCAGGTACGACAGTACGCGCAGGAGGTGCAAAGGCCGGCGGCCCCCACGGATCCGGCACCACGAACGCCGCCACCGCCCCGACGAGAACGAGCCAGCGCATCGTCCCAATCTACTCGGCCGGGACCGAGGGATACATTCATAGGCGTGGCATATAGGCCGGATTCACTCCGGCCGTCCCCAACAGTCTCTTTGGCACTAGCGGGGCTAGCAGTGGCTACTAAATAGATCCAATCCCGGGGAAGGTGAGCAGGCGCGTTGGCGAAGCCAACTCGCCGATGAGCGGAAACCGGCAGGTTTCAGCTCATATTTTAGAGCCCTCCCCTTGCGGGGAGGGCCCAAGCGTGGAGAGAGGGTAGTGGGCTAGGGAAACGGAATTACGCCGCGGCCGCGTGAACCTCATTGAGCAGCTTGTTCGCTTGCGCGATCAATCCCTCGGAGTCGCCTTCGCTCTCGTGAGAGCCGCGCGCGGTCGTGTCCAGCAGCTTGATCATCTTGGCGGCCAGCGCGTTGCGGTCAGCGGTCCACTCCGCGATCGTCGCGTCCGCGTTCGTGTAGGTGGTATCGCGAGTGCTGTTGGAGAGCGTCGCCTTGGTGGCGAACCGGATGCTGTCGAGCGAGAGCTGCCCGAGCGGCGCGTTGATCTGCTTGTAGGCGAAGGCCAGCTGGTTGATGCCGCGGTCCTCGCCGGACATGATCTCCGTGATCGGCCGGCCCTGGTGGGCGTAGTCGTCCTTGAGCCCGGTCAGCGCCATGAGCGTTGGCCGGATGTCGGAGTGGTCGGTCCACAACTTGTTCGTGACGCCGAGATGCCGCACGCCTGGTCCGACCACACCAAGCCAGGTGGTGTTGATCTCGGGCGCGATGTCGCCGTGATTCCAGTTGAACGCTGGGTTGATCTCGATCGCCTTGCCTGTTGGGCCGGGGAAGGTGCTGAGGAAGTAATCGGGCTTGGCGAACATCGTGAAGGTCGCATCCCGCTTCGGGTCGGCCGTGATCATGTGCAGGAGGCCCATCTCGGCCTGGTCCGCGAGATAGTTGCTGACCACCTCGGTGTTGCCGCTGTACGGGTTGACGGCGGTCACCGTACCGGCGGCGCGCTCGAGGTTGCGAGTCGTCGGGTCCGTCTGCGACGGGTTGCCGGTGATGTAGAAGTTCGGCGCGGAGTCAGAGTGAACCGTGAACGGGGTCGTGATGCCGGTCTGGGCTGAGATGAGGGCCTTGATGTTGCCCGCGACCTCGCCGATCTTGGCGTAGGTGCAGGGAACGTTGACGCCGTCGCAGTTGGCCGGGGTCGGCGGCCCGGCGATTACGTGGTCGCCCTCATCCGATGTGAAGGTGAACACGGTGTTCTTGCGAGTGATGCCGTGTGCGGCCAGGTTCGCGAAGAAGTCCGCGAACGCCTGGTTGTACTGCTTCAGCTGAGCGACGTAGCCGGCCTCGCCCGGCCCGTAGGGCACGGTTCCGGGGTGCTGCTGGTGGCCATCCGAGATGTACGCATAGGTCACGGGAACGCCGTGCTCCTCCATCGCGGCGACGTAGGAGAGCGAGACGCTCGCGGTCATTCCGTCGAAGCCTGGGAAGCCGACGTGGCCGCTGGTGTCCTGGATCACGTTGCCGGCAAGGTCCTTGAGCGGACCGCCCGGGTTGATCTGCGGTACCACGTACTTGTTTCCGAACAGACCCTGGTAGCCCGCGTAGCCGCCGGGCTCCTGGGGCAGAAGATCGGACACGCCGCTGTTGGCCCTGCTGCAGAGGGCGTCGGTCTTGGCGCAGTGAACGGCGATGCCGACGAAGTCCGAGAAGGCCTGGCCGGGGTTGCTCGTCACCTCAGCCGCCTGCGGCGAACCGGCCCCGAACACGGTCGGGATGTCGATGGCGGTGTTTTCGAGCTCGATGTTCGCGGTGCCCACGCCGCCGACGTTGCATCCGGCGCGGGTGAACGGCACCCACGGGGCGGGCGCGTTCTTACCCTGCGCGGTCAGCATGTTGGTGGTCAGATCCGTTTCCGTGGCGCCAGTCGGGTCGAATAGCGGCGCGGTCCAGTACGCGAACGAGACGCCCGTGCTGCTGTTGCCGTCCGGGAGGTAGTAGCGGAACGAGTTGGCGATCGGCACCCCCATGTTGTCGCCGTAGGTGCCGGTCAGTGCGGTCAGGATGTCGGTCGCCGTGTGGGCGATGAGCGGCGTGTGCTCGTTGGTGAGCAGCGTCCCCTGTCCCTTCATGAAGTTCAGCAGGGCAGGCATCTGCTCGAGGTCGGACGGCACGTTCGGGTTGTCGCGCGTGAAGTGGGTGTTGTCGAAAACGACGTTGACGACATGCTGAACGCCGTTCCCCAGGTCGCAGCTGCTGTGCGCCGATTTGTTCGGTTCTTCGTTGGCGAGCGTTGCGGCCGGCGCCGCCACCTGCCAGCCCATGGCGATCGCCGCCACGACAACGAGCCTGATCAGCCGTTTCATACCGTTCCCCTTCATGAACAACGCCGATGAAAACCCGTGAGCTGAGTTCCATCCGCCCACGGCCCCAGACCGTAGCCGCTCCCCGTTATCTGGAGGTTATCACTGGATCAGGAATTTTTCACCCCCCGCTCGGTGTGCCCACTGTCCGAGGAGGTCGGCCCGCCAGGGCCGGGTGGGGCATCGCGCTTGGGCAAGAGCGATATTGACAGTAGATATATCGAGATGATATATCTGTACGCGATATGGCATTTGGACCGACCGCCTACGTTATCCTCGGCATCCTTCACCTGGGTCCGCACTCTGGGTACGACATCAAGCAGCTCGCCGACCTCTCGACCCGCCACTTCTGGGCGACCAGCTACGGGCAGATCTATCCCGAGCTGAAGCGCCTCTCGGAGTCGGGCCTGATCAAATCTGAGGACGCCTCGAAGGGCACGCGGCAGCGCACGCTCTACCACCTGACCACGAAGGGCAAGCAGACGTTGCACACGTGGGTGTCCAACCCGGCGATCCAGAGCCTCGAGATCCGCGACGAGATGCTTCTCAAGCTCTTCTTCGCCGACGCGATGTCAAAGAAGGAGACGGTCGCACACCTCGAGGCGATGCGCCGCCGCCACCAGCAGGTCGCTGCCGGGCTCCGCGAGCACGAACCCATGGTCGCGGAGCAGCCGCATCGCATGAAGCACGAGGTGATGAAGTTCGGGATCGCGTTCCACGACTGGTGCGCTGATTGGTTCGGGAAGCTGGCGAAGGACCTGGAGAGGGGGAAGGAGTCAAAGAAATGATCTTCGAAAGACTGGCGCGCGTGATCAACCGGGCGCCGTGGGTGATCGTCGGAGTGGCAATCGCGTTCGCGGCGATTGGCGGAATATTCGGTGGCCCGGTGGCGAAATCGCTGCAGGTGGGCGGCTTCCAGGACCCGAGCTCGCAGTCGACCGTGGCCGTGGCTCGCCTGCAGAGCGCGAGCGGGGTGCGGTCTGACGGTGGTCTTGTGGCGCTGGTGAAGACGTCTGAGGGCGCCACGTCCCCCGCCGGGATGGCCGAGGCGACCAGGGTCGCGCAGGTGATTGGCGCGGACCCCGACATCGCCCAGGTGGTGACCTTCTACGAGACGCACGACGCATCGATGATCGCGCGCGACGGCAGCAGCACGCTGGTGGTCGGATTCTGGCAGCCGATCAGCGACCAGGAAGCCGTGAACGGCGCAACCCGCCTGGCCGGCGCGCTGAAAGACGACCCAAACGTCAAGCTCGGCGGGTTCGCGGCGATCAACCACCAGCTGAACATACTCATCACCGGCGACCTGGCCCGCGCCGAGCTGCTGGCGTTCCCGATCCTCTTCCTTCTATCTCTATGGGTCTTCCGCGGAGTGATCGCGGCCCTGCTGCCGCCGCTCGTGGGTGGCATCGTGATCCTGGGCTCGTTCCTCTTCTTGAGAGGGGTGGCCGAGACTCACGCCGTCTCGATCTTCGCCCTCAACCTCGCCACGGGCATGGGCCTGGGGTTGGCGATCGACGCCTCCTTATTTATGGTGTCGCGCTTCCGCGAGGAAATGGCCGGCGGCTTGGCGCCTGACGCCGCCATCCGCGTGACGATGCGAACGGCGGGCCGCACGGTGTTCTTCAGCGCGCTGACGGTCGCCGCCGCAGCGGCCTCCTTGACCGTGTTCAAGATCAACTTCCTGTGGTCGATGGGCGTGGCGGGGATCATCGTCGCGCTGACCGCGGGCCTCATCGCGCTCACGGTCCTGCCGTCGGTGCTGCGCCTGCTGGGCCCGCGCGTGAACATGCTGGCGCCGAAGAGGTGGCAGCGGTCGGCAATGGCCGCGGCCGGCACGTCGGGTTTCTGGTACCGGTTCTCGCACTTCGTGATGCGCAGGGCGCTGCCGCTGGCGGTCCTGAGCGCGGCACTGTTGATCGCGGTGGGCCTGCCGTTCGCCGGCATCAAGTTCAACTCGGTCGACGAGACGGACCTCCCGGCGAGCAGCGACGCGCGGATCGTCCACGACACTCTGGTCCGCGATTACGGAGCGCCGACGGGCGCCACCCTGACGATCGTGGCCGAGGCGCCGTCATCGGCGGCCGCGGATGTCCAGACATTCGCCAACAGCCTGAGCTCGCTGAGCGGCGTCGACCGGGTGACGACACCGCAACCGGTGGGCGCCGACACGTGGAAATTCGACCTCCAGACCAAGCTGGGAACGTTCGACCCTGCCGCGCAGCAGCTGGTGCGAGATGCCCGAGCGCAATCGGCGCCGTTCCCGGTCCTGGTGAGCGGCCAGGCGGCCGCGTTCGTGGACTTGGAGGAGTCACTGGCGTCGCGCCTACCGCTGGCGATCGCATTGGTTGTGGTCGCAACCGTGCTGATCCTGTTCTTCATGACGGGATCGCTGGTATTGCCGATCAAGGCGGTACTGATGAACCTGCTGACGCTGAGCGCGGCGTTCGGAGTGTTGGTACTCGTGTTCCAGGACGGTCGGTTCGAGAATTTTCTTCAATACACGAGCCAGGGAGCGCTCGAATCGACGCAGCCGGTGCTGCTGTTCGCGATCGTGTTCGGCCTCTCAACCGACTACGGCGTGTATCTGCTGACCAGGATCAAAGAAGCCCACGACGCCGGCCTGCCGAACTCGGAAGCAGTGGCGACGGGCCTGCAGCGAACGGGCCGGATCATCACCGCAGCCGCATTGCTCTTCTGTGTAGCGATCGGCGCGTTCGCAACCTCGCAGATCATCTTCATCAAGGAGCTGGGAATCGGCATCGCGGCGGGCGTGCTGGTCGACGCGACTGTGGTCAGAGCCTTCCTGGTGCCATCCCTGATGGCGCTGCTAGGAAACTGGAACTGGTGGGCGCCGCGCCCGCTGCAATGGCTGTACCACCGAGCAGGCCTGAGCGAGGGAGCCCCAACGGTCGCCTGACCCGCTTAGTCGAACTTGACCTTGCGGGCCTTGGCCCTCTCGGCGTCGATGTGCTTCTGCTCCTGGGTGGCGGACTCGGCGCGACCTCGAATGCGAGCCTCCCGCTCGGTCTCGAAGCGTTGAGTCCGCTCATTTGCGAACTTGATCGCATCCTGGGTGAGTGCCTTGCAGAACTCGGCAAAACCGTCAACGTCCACGCCCCGAAAGACAATGGTCTCCTCGGAGAAATGCGAAAACGCGTCCTTCTTGAGTTCCGTGCTGCCAGGGCTCCCGGCGTCTGCCCAGTACTCCCGAAACGCTTCCATCCACTGCTCAGACGGCACATCACTGAGCTTCACCAGGACATGCCCAAGCTCATCGACATCCAGCCCTTCCGCGGCAATCGAGGTGCTCATTCTGCCCGGCATCCTAGCTCATGGGTTCGATCTGGGTGCTCACGGGGCGGCTAGATTCCAGGTGGCCGCCAGGGACTCTAGGCGCCTCCCGGTGACGGATGAACATCCAGCACGACCGGCGAGCGAAGTGGTTGGTTGAAGTCGAAGGCTTGGGTGATATCGCCCAGCGCGGGTGCTGTCTCGCGTACGGTCGGGCGTGGGTCTGGGCGGCCGTCTGTTTTTGGGTCCAGGCGTTGCCCGCCCAGGAAGTCGTCCTCTATGAATTTCACGTATGCGTCGAAGCTCAGCGTTTGGTGGTCTATGTAGCCCCGCTTGGCGTATGGGCTGATCACGATTCCCGGCACGCGCAGGCCGTAGCCGTTCTGATCCACCACCGGCGGCGCGACGTGGTCGTAGAACCCGCCCCAGTCGTCCCACGCCAGGAAGATCGCGGTGGAGCTCCAGTCGGAACTGTTCATGATCGCGTTGATCAGCGTCGTAACGTACGTCTGGCCCTCGCTCACCAGCGCCGGCGGGTGCTCGCTCACTTTGCCGTTCGGCACCACCCACGAAACGGCCGGCAGGTGTCCGTTCTTCGCGTCCGTGTAGAAGTTGCCGATCGTCTGGATGTTGCCCAGCTGCCCGTCCTGCTTCACCGTCGTGAACCACGGCAACGGGTTCCAGATCTCCGGCGTGCCCACCGTTTGCGGCAGCGCCGCGCACGTGGCCTGGTCGTCCTCGCAGTCCGGCTGTGTGCCCTGGGCCACGTAGTACTTCCAGCTCACTCTGTTCTTGTACATGAGGTAGGTGAGGTCCGTCCACGCGTACTTCCCATTGGCTCCCTGGCCTGGGTTCTGCAGCGCGTTCACGCAGCTCATCGGGTCGCTCGCCGAGCTGCACTTCGCGGACCACTCCGACACCATGAACAGGTGCTGTGGCAGCGACCAGCTCGCGTTCGGCTCGAACATGTGGTCCTGCAGCACAAAATCCTGCGCGTACGTCCAGTAGTTCGGGATCTCGCGCGCGTCGTGGTAGCCCATCACGTCCGACCCGCCTGACTTCCCGTTGCCTCCGCAGTTCGGGTCGTCCGGCGACGTGCACCCCGCTTTCTGGCCTTTGAGCGCTTGTGTGATGAAACCGTCCATCTTGCCGCCGTTGATATCGGCCGTTGCGTTGGCCTGCCCGTGCGGACCGCCGTAGTTCAAATCCGAGCTGTCGTGGTACGGCTTGACGCACACCCCCGTTGCCGCGTCAGGTAGGCACACCGTGAACTGCCCGTTCGACACCGGCAGCCCATCCGCGCCTGGGAATGTGCCGAAGTACTGATCGAAGCTGCGGTTCTCCTGCATGATCACGACCACGTGCTGGATCTTGTGGATCCCGCTCGCGGCCACTGGCGTCGGGGATGGGGTGCTGGCCGCTGGGCTCGAGCAAGCATAGAGAAGGGTCGCCAGCCAGATCGCCAGGACGCGGCGCCGAGGTCTCATCAATCTGATTGAAACCCTTTCGCCCGGACTTGGCATCACCGAAACGTAATCTCTCGGTCAGAACTCCAGGCGGTGTTCGCGGCCAGATCCAAGCAGTCTCCACCGCCGGCACCCGGTGACGCCTTACGCGGGCGAGCCCACCGACCTGCGACTTGCATTCGGCCAGAAAGGGCGCGCCAGGATCGAGGTCGAAGCGCTCCGGTGCTCGGCGAGCATCGCCATCAAGCACCGTGAGGGAGACCGCCGCCTTTGTCGAAAGCGACCGTCCTCTCTCCGGCGATGTGACGTCGACCGCTCAGAGGATCCTGCAAGGGGAATTCGTTTCCGCGGTCGACGCTGTGCTCACGACTCCGATTCGCTAGATCGTCAAGCGGCGACGCCGAGCTCCTGGTTTGCCGCAACCGGTGCGCGGCGATGGCGAACGGCCACGAGCGCGGCCACGAATCCGAGGATCGCGAACAAACCCGCGACCTCGAAGGCTGTGCTGAAGCCGGCGGTGAGTGCGCTGTTGACGGCCGCGTGCGTGACGCGACCAGTCGCGAGCTGATTCCGTGACACGGTCGCCGCGACCGTGCCCATGATTGCGATGCCCAGCGAGCCTCCGAGCTGGCGGCCCACGTTCAGGAGGGCCGAGGCAAGGCCCGATTCACTTGGGTTGATGTGCGAGATGGCCGTCGCGCTCGTCGAAACGAAGCCCATGCCCAGGCCGATCGCTAGCACCGCGAGCGGTCCAAGTACATCGGTGAAATAGTTGGCATGGACGGTCACGTTCGACAGCCAGAACATCCCGATCGCGGCCATCAGCGCCCCGGTGGTCATGGGAATGCGAGGACCGACCCGGCCGATGAGCCGCGAGGTGAGCCCGGCACCGACGATCACACCAAGCGCGGTGGGGAGGAAGGCGAAGCCCGCCTGCAGCGGGCTGAACCCGAGCACGTTCTGCAGGAAGAGTGTCAGGACGAACAAAGTCCCGGACAGGGCGGCGCCGATCGCCAGCGACAGGACGTAGGCGCCGGATCGGTTGCGGTTGGCGAAGATGCGCAGCGGCATCAGCGGGGACGTGCCGCGCGACTCGAGGAGAACGAACGTGAGGAGGAATGCAATCGCGATGGCGAGGACCGCGCGAGTCACGCTGTCACTCCAGTCGTGCGTCGCGACGCGAGCGAGGCCGTAGACAAGGAGCGACACGCCGGCCGTGACCGTGATCGCGCCAGGAAGGTCGAGGCGGCCCGGTCTGCCTTCGACGCGCGGCAGAACGCGTGGCGCCGCGTATGCCAGCAGCAGGCCGATCGGCACGTTGATGAACATGATCCAGCGCCATGAGAAGTAATTCGTGATCACGCCGCCCAGCAGCAGCCCGACCGCGCCGCCGCCGGCTGAAACGCCCGAGTAGACGCCGAGGGCGCGGTTGCGGGCAGGGCCCTGGAATGTGGCGGCGAGCAGAGACAGCGCGGTCGGCGCCAGGATGGCGGCGCCCACGCCCTGCGCCGCGCGCGCGACGATCAGAAAGGTCGAAGTGTTGGCCACACCACCGGCAAATGAACCAGCGGTGAACATCAGGGCGCCGATGACGAACATGCGCCGCCGCCCGAACAGGTCGCCCGTGCGACCGCCGAACAGGAGCAGGCCGCCAAACGCGATCGCGTAGGCGTTGACGACCCACTCGAGATCCGCCGCGGCGAAGTGCAGCTCGCGCTGGATCGACGGCAAGGCGACGTTGACGATCGCTACGTCGAGCACGACCATCAGCTGCGCGAGCGCGATGACCACGAGGGCGACGTTGAGGTTGCGTGTCGCGGGCTTGGGCGCGGTTGCGATTTGAGTAGCCATCTGGGTTATCTCCTTATTTGGTGGCGCCTGCGATGCGCAGGCGCAGGTATTCGTTGATTCCGATCGGCAGGAGGACGATTGGGTTGACGAAGGCGGCGACGATCGGACGGCCCGGCGCGAGCGGGGCCGAGATGGATGGCGTTGGTTGTGGTGCTCATAACCCGAGGACGGCCGGCGGCGGGACAATGTGACATTCGTGGCCGATGTCACATTCGCGTTTCCAGCCCCGTCCTTCTATATGTGGCGGCTTCAGTGATCGAGAGCAATGAGCGGTTTACGGATGCGTGGACCAACCACCATCGCTTCCTGCTCGACGTCGCCTACCGGCTGCTCGGCAGCTACAGCGACGCCGAGGACCTGGTGCAGGAGGCTTTCTCGAGGCTCCTCCGCACGGACCTCGATCCCATCGAGGACGTACGCGCCTGGCTGGTCGTCGTTGTAAGCCGGCTGTGCCTCGACCAGCTCCGTTCGGCGCGAGTGAAGCGCGAGGCCTACATCGGGCCCTGGTTCCCCGAGCCCCTGCTGTTTTCCGAGGATGCGTTGACCGATCCGGCCGACGTCGTGACGATGGACGAGAGCGTGCGCTTTGCGCTGCTGGTCGTCCTCGAGCGCATGTCGCCGGCCGAACGGGTCGTCTTCGTGCTGCACGATGTGTTCGACTTCCCGTTCGAGAAGGTCGCGCCCATGGTCGGCCGGACGGTCGCAGCGTGCCGCCAGCTCGCGAGTCGCGCCCGCAAGCGCGTCGAGGCGGAGGCCGGCTCTTCGCGGTTCGCCGTCGACCCGGTGGAACAGCGGCGCGTGGTCGACGCTTTCATCGCGGCGTGCGCCGGCGGCGATATCGAGAGGTTGCTCCCGCTCCTCGACCCCTCGGTGGTGGGGTGGGCGGACCTCGGTGGCGGGCGGACTCTGCCAGCGGTCAGCCGGCCCAACATCGGCCGCGAGATGGTCGGCGACCGGATCATGCGGTTCTTCGGCGCCGCGTCCGGAAACCAGCTGGTCGCCAACGTGATCAACGGCGAGCCCAGCGTGGTGGCGTTCGTCGAAGGCGCGCTGGCGTCCGTCCTGGCGCTGAGCGTGAGCGACGGACTGATCTCGCGGGTGTACGTGGTCTCAGACCCCCGCAAGCTGGCCCAGGTCAGGCGCGCCCTCGAGCAGCAAGGCTGAAGGCATCAAAGGAGCCTATGGCTCGCATCCGAACAATTGATTGGATCTATCGGTGGAACGGGCCTAGTCTGGCGTTATCACATCGATGGACAGCTCAGGAGACGCGGTTCTGTACGGCTCGGACGAATCACGCGACTCGACCGCGATGATCGAGCTGCTGAACGAGCTGGGCGTCGCCTTCGAATACCGCTCGGTCAACCGCGACCCGGTCGCCAGGCGCGAATTCGAGCAGCTTGACGGCGAGCAGGTTCCGCTGCTGCGCATGGGTCACCACTCGATCGTGCGCGGCTTCGACCGCATCAAGGTCCAGCAGCTCTTCGGCTGGGTGGGCTGCTAGCTCTCTGATTCATCTCCCCGCTCGCCGGGGAGGTCGGCGCGCAGCGCCGGTTGGGCGACTCGAGCCTGGTGAGCACTCGAAGCAGCCCAGACGTTGGTCAGACGAGTCCAGGGTCTGGTCATGGTCTACTTTGCGGAAGGTGCATCCTCTCAGGGTGATTTTCAGGAGTCGGCGAACCTCGTCGAGTGATGAAGCGTTGAATTCGTTAGCTGATCACATGGCGAGCACGTGACAGTCAAGCAAGGCTGGAGAGGCCGTTTCTTCGAGGACTTCGAGGTCGGCGACGTCTATGACCACGCGCTCGGCAGGACCATTACGACCGCGGACAACATCTGGTTCACGCTCCTCACCCAGAACACGCAGCCGGTCCACTTCGACCACCAGTACGCCGCCCAGACCGAGTTTGGAAAGCCCCTGGTCAACAGTTGCCTCACCCTCTCGCTGGTGACCGGCCAGAGCGTGAGCGATGTGTCGCAGAACGTCATGGCCAACCTTGGCTGGGACGAGGTTCGCCTGCCTAACCCCGTTTTCGAGGGCGAAACCATCCACTCGCGCTCGGAGGTGCTCGAGCTCCGCGACTCGCGCTCGCGCCCCAACGTGGGCATCGTGACGGTGCGGACGACAGGCTTCAACCAGGACGGGACCGAGGTGATCACCTTCAAGCGCACCGCCCTCGTATACAGACGCGGCCACGGCCCGACTGTGAAGACGCCCTAGAAATGGATTTCGAGCTCTCCGAGCAGCAAGGCGCCTTTCGCGACCTGATGCGCGACTTCGCGCGTAAAAGCATCAGCCCGGTCGCTCGAGAGTGGGAGCTCGCGGGTCGCTACCCCGAGGAGATCGTCGTGGAGATGAAGGCGATGGGCCTTTTCGGGATGCTGGTGCCGGAGGAGTACGGGGGCATCGCGATCGACGCGGTCTCGTACTCGGTCGTGTTCGAGGAGATCTCCAAGGCCTGGATGGGCGTGGCGGGCATCCTGGGCTCGCACTCGCTCGCCACGCTGATGCTCGCCAAGTTCGGAACCCCGGAGCAGCGAGCCCGCTGGCTGCCTGACCTCGCCACCGGCAAGCGGCGCTCGGGGATCGCGCTCACCGAGCCACAGGCGGGCAGCGACCTGCAGGGCATCGTCACCGTCGCGAAGCGCGACGGCGACCACTACGTGGTCAACGGCGCCAAGACCTGGATCACCAACGCGCGACACGCGGACCCGCTGCCGGTACTGGTCAAGACCGATGCCGATGCGCAGCCGCGCCACCGCGGCATGACCGTGCTGATGATCGAGCGGGGCACGCCGGGGTTCACGGTGGGCAAGGACCTCGACAAGCTTGGCTACAAAGGACCCGAATCGTCAGAGGTTTTCCTGAGCGACTGCCGCGTGCCGGCCGAAAACGTACTGGGCGGGGAGGAGGGCCATGGGCTACAGCAGGCTTTGTCCGCGCTGGAGTTTGGGCGGGTGAACATCGCGGGCCGCGCGGTGGGTGTGGCGCAGGCGAGCCTCGACCGCGCGCTCGCGTACGCGCGCGATCGGCATGCGTTCGGCCGGCCCATCGCGGAGTTCCAGGCCATCCAGCTGAAGCTCGCCGACATGGCGACCGAGGTACAGGCGGCGCGGCTGCTGACGTGGTGGGCGGCCTCGGCGCTCGACTCGGGCCGGCGCGCCGACCTCGAGACCGGGATGGCGAAGCTCTACGCATCCGAGGTCTGCATCAAGGCCGCGCTCGAAGCGATGCGCATCCACGGTGGATACGGCTACTCGACCGAGTACGAGATCGAGCGGTTTTACAGGGACGCGCCGCTCATGGCGATTGGCGAGGGCACGAACGACATCCTGCGGACCGTGATCGCCCGGCAGCTGGTGCGTGAAGACCATTCCTGAAGCGCCGATCCAGCAGCCCAGGAGCTGGCTCTTCGCGCCGGGGCACGACGAGAAGCTGCTGGGCAAGGTGTTCGACGTGGGCGCGGACGCGGTACTGCTCGACCTGGAGGACGCCGTGCCCCTGCATTTAAAGGATCGCGCGCGAGAGATCGTTGCCGCGGTGGCAGCAGGCAAGCCGTGCTGGGTGCGTGTCAACCGGGCGCGGAGCGCTGCATGCGAGCAGGACCTGGCGGCCCTTGCGGGCAAGGTCTCGGGGCTGCGCATTCCCAAGGTGGAGTCGGCGTCCGAGGTGGCCTGGGTCGCCGAGCGCGCGCCTGGCGTTCCGCTGGACTGCACGATCGAATCGGCGCGCGGTGTGCTCGCGGCATTCGAGATAGCCTCCGCACCCGCGTGCGCATCGCTCTCGTATGGAGGGATCGACCTGGCGACCGACCTCGGTATCGCGGAGGGCGACAGGGAAACCCTCTACGCGCGCTCACACCTCGTCATGGCGGCGCGCTCCGCGGGCAAACCCAAACCCAGCGACGGTATCTATGCGCTGCTCGACGACGACGATGGCTTGCGTAACGAGACCGACGCTGCGAAGCGGCTCGGGTTCTTCGGCAAGTCGGCCATCCACCCGCGCCAGGTGCCGATCATCCACGAGGCGTTCGCGCCCACGCGCGAGGAGCTGGAATGGGCGAAGCAGGTGATGTGGGCGTTCGAGCAGTCGGGAGGCGCAGCGACGAAGACCGCCACCGGTGAGTTCGTCGACCAGCCGGTGGCCGGGCGAGCGCGGCAGATCCTGGGCCTGTAACGCGTTGGCCGCGCCAATTCTCGCGGGTATGCGCATCGTCGAGCTCTCGGCTTTCGTGGCCGCGCCACTTGGTGGCGCCACGCTTGCGGCGCTGGGAGCCGACGTGATCCGTGTCGACCCACCCGGTGGCGGCATCGACATCGACCGGTGGCCGCTGCACAACGGACGCAGCCTCTACTGGGCCGGCCTGAACCAGGGCAAGCGCTCCGTGACCATCGATGCGCGCACCGAGGTGGGGCAGAGGCAGGTGGCGAGGCTGATCGCCTCGCCGGGCGAGGGTGGCGGGATCGTGCTCACCAACCTGCCTGTCAAAGGCTGGAACTCGTACGAGGCGCTTGCGAAGCTGCGGCGCGACCTCATCATGGTCGTCATCACCGGGGACCGCGATGGTGGGACCGCGGTGGATTACACGGTGAACGCCGCCCTCGGCTTTCCGTGGCTGACGGGACCGGATGGTCATCAAGGCCCGGTCAACCACGTCCTTCCCGCGTGGGATGGCATGACCGGGTACCTCGCAGCCCTCGCGATCCTCGCCGCCGAGCGACATCGCCGGCTGCACGGCGAGGGGCAGCTGGTCGAGCTGAGCCTGGCGGATGTTGGACTTGCAATCGCCGGCCACCTGGGCCTGATCGGTGAGGCGATCCTCGAACCCGAACCGCGCGGCCGCTTCGGCAACGATGTCTACGGCACGTTCGGCCGGGACTTCGGCACACGAGATGGGCGCCTCGTGATGGTGCTCGCGTTGACCGCGAGGCAGTGGGCGAGCCTGGGCGAAGCCACCGGTCTTACGCCCGATTTCGCGGCGCTGGAATCGCGAGCGGGAGCGGACTTTGGCCGTGAAGCCGACCGCTGGATCCACCGCCAAGCGCTTTGCGAGGTCCTTGATCGGTGGGTTGCCCGGCACGACCTCGCCGAGGTTCGCGATACCTTTGAAAGGAACGGCGTGCTTTGGGGTCCGTATCAGACTCCGAAGCAGCTGGTCACCGAGGACCCGCGCGCGTCGATCGCCAACCCGATGTTCTCCGAGGTCGAGCACGCGGAAATGGGCACCTTCTTGACCGCGGGGTCGCCGCTTCGTTTCGGCGCCACCCAAGCGGTGCCGCCACGTCCCGCGCCTGTTCTCGGAGAGCACACAGACGAAGTGTTACGAGAGTTCGGCCTGTAAAAAAGAGAGCCTCTGGGGCAATTCGCCCCGAGAGGCTCATCGGTCATGGGATCGGTCAGTCGCTCGATTCATCCTCGCCTTCGACGTTGCGAGCGTCAAACGGGCGGAGGAACGGTCCCGGCTGGAACTTGATGAAGCTGGCCGGTGCGGTGTTGAACGCCGGACCGAGGCTAGCCGCCTGTGCGTTCAGGTGTTTCGAGTCGATGGTGCCCCAGCGTCCCGTGTCGAGCCGGTGAACGAGGGTCTTGAACGCCGCCACGGTTTCGCCCGGCGTGAAGGCGCAGTGGCCGGCCCGGTGGACGAAGATCTGGCGCAGCAGGCTGCTGTCGCCGGCGCTCCTGACCACGTTGGCGTACGTGTTTTCGTCGGTCACTTCGACCAGGCCATCCCCTGTGGTGTGCATGGTCAGCACAGGTATGTCGAGGTCGCCGTTGTAGGTCATGTACTTGGTCACATAAGCGACGGGTCCGGGTGCGGCGGAGACCCGCGGCGTGTCGTTCAGCGTGTCGAGGTCCTTCGCGAGGTCAAGCCCCGCGGCCTTGTAGAGAGCCTGGACCTCGGCCCGGTCGGTCGATTTGGCAAGTTGGTCGCGGTAGTCCACGCCGGTGTTCCAGGAGAAGTTGCCGCCCGCTCGAATCTCCAGCTCGAAGCGGCCGAAGAAGCCGAAGAACAGGTCGGGGTTCTGGTCCCATGCCAACTGATTGAGCTCCTGGGCGGCATAGTCATGGGCCGCAGGTTGAGGGCTCGCGGGATCAAACCATCCGGGGACATCCGCCAGCGCGGCTGAGAGCGCAATCCGCGCCCGACCCTGTGGAGTGGTTTGCGCAATGTTGAACGCATTGGTCGCCGCCGCGAAATTGGCCCCCACGGTGGCGGCGCTGAAGCCGCTGAGCTGGAATGCACCCGGTGCCTGGAGGGTCAGAAACGCGAACTCAGAATCCAGACCCTGGTTCCACACGCCCGGTCCGCCGGCCACCACTCCGCACATCGGAAGCGCTCCGTTGAAGCGATTGGGGAACAGCTGCACCAGCCCGGCGGTGATCATTCCGCCGAGAGAGTGGCCCCACGCGATCGTGCGCGTGGCGTGGTAACCCTTGCTCTTGAAGACGTCGAGGACTGCGATCTGGTCCTGGAACGCCTGCTGGAGCGCCCATCCCGTGGTGGCATAAGACGATCCCGCGATCGCGTATCCGTTGGCGAGCAGCCAGTCGTGCGTGGTCATATCACCCGCGTCCTCAGCGGTCTGGGGGGCGGCCGCGCCGAACGGCGGCCCAGACGAGTAGCCGTGGCTGTACAGGACGAGGGTGCCGTTCCAGGGCGACGGGACTTCGATCAGGTAGTTCGACTTAAGACCGGAGTTCTCGGTCGTCTGACCGGCGATCATCGTGGTCGCGCCCGCTGATACTCCCGCCGGCAGAAGAGCCAGCCCTAGCGCTGCGATGCCTCCAGCGCAAAGCGGCCGCAGCCAAGTCGAAGATCCCCTCATAGCTCATTCCTCCCACTCCGCGAACAGGACGATCGGAGTGTAAATCGGCTCGGTCGCGAGTGCAAAATGCAACTTGGATGGCCTCGCCAACTAGGCTGATCTACGGCGATGCAACACGCGAGGTTGGACGTCCGGCTCCTGTCGGCCGGTCCGTTCGTAACGATGATCGACCGCTTTGCGGTGGCCCCGGTCCTCATCCCAATCGCAGTCGACTTTCACGCCCCTGTGGGAGCCGTCGCGATCGCCGCGACCGCCTATTACCTGGCGTACGGCCTCGCGCAGCCGTTCTGGGGATTTGCCTCTGACCGGGCAGGGCGCATCAAGATCATCCGGATCAGCCTCGCCGCCACCGCCGTCGCGTGCACCCTGTCGGCCCTGGCTCCAAACCTCGATTTTCTGATCGCGGCACGAATCATCGCCGGCGCGTCGGTGTGCGCCGTCCTTCCGACCGCGCTCGTCTACATCGGCGACGTGATTCCGTTCAATCGCCGCCATGCGGTCATCGCCGACGTTCTCGCGGCGGTCGCGATTGGAACGGCCGCCGGCAGCCTCGGCGGAGGTCTTTTCGCGCACTACTTGAGCTGGAGGCTGATCTTTGGCGTCGCCGCTGTCCTGGCAGCGATCCTCGCAGTGGTCATGGCCCGCCTGCCGGAGTCGGACGTGCGGCCCTCGACCGGAGGTCCATTGGCGCAGCTGCGGCTGGCTGTGCGCAGGCCGTGGGCGCGGTTCCTGATTCTCTTCGCGATTCCGGAGGGTGCGATGGTGCTCGGCTTCCTGGTGTATTTCGCACCGGCGCTCGAGTCGACCGGAACCAATTCCGCAGTGGCCGGTCTGGTGGTCGCCACCTATGGCGCGTCGGTGCTCGCGGGCACGCGAGTGATCAAGCGCGTCGCTTCGCGAATCCCTGCGTGGGTACCTGTGAGCGTTGGCGGGGCGATGGGACTGATTGGCTACCTCGCCGCGGCCGCGGACCAGCACGCCGTTGCGATTCTCTTCGCGAGCGTGATGATCGGCGGTTGCTACTCGATCTTCCATTCGACGATCCAGGCGTGGGCGACGGACATCGCACCGGAAGTGCGCGGCACGGCGGCGGCGCTGTTCGTGACGAGTGCATTCACGGGCGGAGCAATCGGTTCAGGGCTGGGCGCCCTGTTTGTGCAACAGCATCAGTACGGGCGCCTGTTCCTGGCCGCAGCGGTGCTGAGCGTGCCGGTCGTGATCGTCGCGGCTCTCACCCGCGCCCGCTACCCGGGCACGATGCTGGCCGAGCAGGTGGGGGAGCTGGCGGGCTCCTGAGCAAGTTACCCTCGGTAGCCGGTTCTAGCGGGCAAGGCCTTTTGACTTCTCGGCTAATGCGCCGAGATCGTTCCGGAGCTCATCTCCCTTGGACGACTCGGGCTTCCCAATCGTGAATGCCACCACGATCGGTGAGGGCAACATCCTTCATCTCGCCGAGCGCGCGGTGGAACCCTGCCCGCAGCCCCCATTACTTCTAGAGGACATACCGCAGAGGTCGGCTGAGTACGGCACCACCTAGAATTCATGAGCCGTTCCGGGATAGCTCAACGGTAGAGCAGGCGGCTGTTAACCGCAAGGTTCAGGGTTCGAATCCCTGTCCCGGAGCCAATGAATCGCCCTGGGTTTCCTGGAGACTCGGCGGTTTGGAATCAGGCCACCTCTGTGGCATGACGATTGGAATCGTAGGCCTCCTCGAACTCTGCCGGCGGCACATCACCGATGGCGCTGTGAAGGCGACGGTTGTTGTACCAGTCGACCCAGCGTGCGGTCGCCAGCTCGAGCTGCTCGAATGAGCGCCAGGGTCCTTGCTTCTTGACCAGCTCGGTCTTGTAGAGACCGATGACTGATTCGGCCAGCGCGTTGTCATAGCTGTCGCCGCGCGAGCCGACCGAGCAGACGGCACCTGCGTCGGCGAGCCGCTCGGTGTAACGAATGGCCAGGTATTGCACGCCGCGGTCAGAGTGATGGACCAGCCCTTCAAGGTCGACGGAGCGTCGCGCCCAGATCGCCATCTCCAAGGCGTCCAGCGCGAGCTCTGCTCGCAAAGTGGTTGAGACCTTCCAACCCACGATGTAGCGGCTGAAGACGTCGGTGACGAAAGCTACGTAGGAAACGCCGGCCCAGGTGCTGACGTAGGTGAGGTCGGCAACCCAGAGTCGGTTGGGTGCAGTCGCGGTGAAATTGCGCTCGACCAGGTCGGCCGGTCGCGATCCGACCTCGGAGGAAATGGTGGTCCGCCAGACCTTCCCCCGGACGACGCCTTCGAGTTCGAGTTCAGCCATCAGACGGGCCACACGGTCGCGACCGCACCCGATGCGCTCGCGCCGCAGCTGCTTCCAGACCTTCTCGACCCCATAGACGTCGAGGTTGTCCTTGTGTACCCGAGCGACCTCCGGCTTCAACTCTTCGTCACGCACTCGGCGCGCCGAAGGGGGCCGCGACAGCGCCGCGTAATAAGTAGACGGGGCGACCTGCAACGTCTGGCAGATCGGCTCGACCCCAAATCTCTCCCTGTGCTGGTTGATGAAGCTCACTACTTCGGCAGTCGCGGGTCGAGCTCCCGCGCGTTATGCCGAGCCCGTGATTATGCCGAGGACGGCGGTCGGCCGAGTTCAAATACCAGCGCGGATATCGGCATAATCCTGCCGGCTTGAGAGAGCCTCCGAGGACCGGGGCTGGACCCCGAAAGGAGGCTCTAATGGCATTCACATCACCGCCATCGCCGTCTGGCTCCGAGGTACCACGGTTGGAACGTGCCGAGCTCCTCTTGTGTTACCGCGACCATCTAGTCCGCGAGAAAGGGCTGGCCACTCCGACGGTCGCCGGATATCAGACGGTCGCACGCCAATTCTTGACCGCCATCGCTCGGCATTCAAATCCAGACCTGAGCCAGCTCAGTGCCGGGCTTGTGACCGAGTTCGTCGTCGACGCCGCTGAACACCGACCGACCGGAACGACCAAGCACCTCGTCACCGCTCTTCGGTCGCTGCTGCGGTTTCTCCATCTGGCAGGCCACGCGCCTAACCTCGCCGGAGTCGTGCCCAAGGTGGCAGGATGGCGCGGCGGCGGATTGCCTCGAGGGCTTCAGCCGGGTGAATTCGCGCGGCTTCTCAGTAGCTGCGACCGGGAAACCGTGGTCGGGCGACGAGACCGCGCGATGCTGATGCTGCTCGGCCGACTCGGGCTGCGCGTCGGCGAAATGATCCGCCTCGATCTGGCGGAAATCGACTGGCGACGAGGAGAGATGACCGTTCGGGGTAAGGCTCGGCGGGACGAGCGAATGCCGCTGCCGTTAGAGGTCGGTGAGGCACTCACCGATTACATCCTCGACGGGAGAGCTGGTGGGCCCCAGGGACCGGTCTTCATTGGCTGGACCACCAAGGACGTTCGGTCCGCGTTGGCGGCCGCCTGTCGCCGGGCGGACGTCGCGATAGTCGGCGCACACGCGCTACGCCACACGGCCGCCACCGAGATGCTCCGAGCGGGAGCCTCCCTGCTTGAGGTTGGCCAAGTGCTCCGCCATCGAAGCCTTTCCACCACGGCCATTTACACGAAGGTCGACATCGAGCCTCTCCGGACGATGGCTCAAGTCTGGCCGGTCCGATGACGCCGCTGCAGGAGGCGGCCAACAACTACGTGACGATGCGACGTCGCATGGGCTTCAAGTTCGAGGAGGCGGCCGAGCTCCTCGCCGAGTTCGTTCGGTACATGGAGGAGAACGGTGTCAGCGGAGTCACCACTGTTGCCGCGCTGTCGTGGGCGCAGAGTTCAGGCCAGCATCCGAACTGGTGGGCGAAACGGCTGTCCATCGTCCGCGGCTTCGCCAGCTACGTCGCTTGCTTAGAGCCGGGACACGAGGTCCCGCCCCATGGTCTGATTCCCACCCAGTCACACCGGGCAACACCGTACCTGTACTCCCGGAATGACATCGCTCGGCTAATGCTGGCTGCCCGGGCACTCCCGAGCCGATGGTGGGCGCTGACCGCAGAGACCGCCATTGGGCTCCTGGCTGTGACCGGGATGCGCGTAGGTGAGGTGGTACGCCTCGATCTCGCCGATATTGACTGGGAGCTGGGGCTCGTGGCGGTGAGGTGGACCAAGTTCGGTAAATCCCGGTCCGTGCCGCTGCATCCGACTACGGTGGCGGCCCTTCACCACTACGAGATCTCTCGGCGGCGACGCGAGTTGCCGCTGGGGACGCTGGCGTTCTTTGTATCGACCACAGGTGAACGCCTCCGCTATGACAGCCTCCATCGGACCTTCCACCGTCTGGTCCGGCAGCTCGGGTTGGGGACGACCGCTGGGAAGTGTCCACGCGTTCACGACCTCCGACACACCTTCGCTGTGGACACAATCCTTGGGTGGTATCGGGCCGGTGCCGACGTCGCGGCACGGCTGCACCTGCTATCCACCTATCTCGGACACATCGACCCGATGGCAACGTACTGGTACCTCTCCGCTGCGCCCGAACTTCTGGCTTTAGTGGCGGAGCGGCTGGAACCGGCAGAGACGACTCCGTCATGAGCAGCCTTGCCCCAACCCTCCAAGCGTTCTTCACAGACCGGCTCGGCCGGCAACGTAGCGCGAGCCCACACACAGTTGCTTCATACCGCGACACGTTCCGCATGCTGCTCGTCTTCGCTCGAGACCAGACCGGCAAAGCCCCATCAACCCTCGTCTTCGAGGACCTCAGCGTGGAGCTCATAGTCGCCTTCCTGGAACACGCCGAAAAGGAGCGCGGCAATTCCGTGCGGACCCGCAACGTGCGGCTTGCGGCAATCCACTCGTTCTTCCATTACGCATCGTTCCAGCATCCCGAGCACGCATCGCATATTCAACGGATCCTCGCAATACCTCACAAGCGCGGGAACCGCGCCTTGGTGAGCTTCCTCCAGCCTCGTGAGCTCGACGCGATCTTGAATGCTCCAGACCAAGGGACCTGGGTCGGGCGGCGCGATGCAGCGCTGCTCACTCTCACCGCGCAGACCGGCCTACGAGTGTCAGAGCTCATCAACCTCCAACGCGCTGATCTGCACCTCGGACCCGGGCCGTACGTCCATTGCACCGGTAAGGGCCGGAAGGAACGCTGTACTCCGCTCACCCGGCGTACGGCCGTCGCCATGCGAGCGTGGTTGGCGGAACAGGAAAGAGATGATGCCGTCCTGTTTCCAAGCCTTCACGGTGGCCGTCTCAGCCCCGACGCGGTTCAGGTCCTCCTCGGCAAGTACACCGAGGCAGCCGCCACTCAGCAGCTGTCGCTGGCGGACAAGACCGTGACTCCTCACGTACTCCGCCACACGTGCGCAATGAACCTGCTCCAGCGAGGCATCGACACGTCCGTGATCGCGCTCTGGCTCGGCCATGAGTCCGTACAGACGACTCAGATCTACCTTCACGCCGACATGACCATGAAGGAGCATGCCCTCGCACTTATGGCTCCGCTCGGAACCAGGCGGTCGCGCTACCGGCCGTCGGATGAACTCCTCGCCTTCCTTGCTGGCCGCTGATTATGCCGAGCGCCACATGCTGATCCGAGTTCGCGGCAGCCCGCAGTTCGGCATAATCACGGGCTCGGCATAACGCGCGTAATGCCGATATCGGCATTAGCCGCGAAGAAAGCTGAGGCCGCCTTCAAGATCTCATTGGCCCGCCGCAGCTCTCGGTTCTCCTTCTCCAGCTCTGCAATGCGTTGCTGGTCGTTGGTCGTCACGCCGGGTCGTTGGCCGTTGTCGACCTCAGCCTGTTTGACCCAATGTCGCAAGGTCTCAGAGCCGAGTCCGAGTTGCACCGCCACCCGTGTCACCACTCCGTGCCGCTCGCCTGTTTGCTTCATGGTCTCCTCGACCATCCTCACCGCCCGCTCGCGGAGCTCAGGCGGGTGTCGATGTCCCGATCCGTGCTTTGGCGTCTGTTGCTTCGATGCTGACATGGGGTCCATCCTCCCAAAGAATGGAGCCTCCATCAAACCCAGGGCAGTTCAGTATCTCTCTGGCCAGGTCAGGCCCTTTCCACTTTGTATTTGCCGGCCCTGGCGTCGCAGCCGGAGCGTAGGCTCTTTGCAAATGGTCCGTACTGGCGTGACGCGCTACGGATGGTGGATCGCAGCACGCCTTGGTCTTTGCCTGGCTGGGATTGACGATGTCGAAGTGAATCGCGTGCGTTTTAGACGGCTTCGCGTGGCGATGCCGTTGGTCGCACTGGCGCTTCTTCTAACCGTGTTGGGCGCCGGCCTTACCGTGAAGCCATCCGCCGAGGTTCAGGCGGCGTCGTCCGGGCTGCCGACAAAGCTGCACAACTGGTGCTACATAGCGGCGCTCGCAGCAAGCGCATTGGCGATCTGGATCTTGCTGTACGTACGCGCGACGGTCGCGCGTGCCGTTGCCGATCGAGACTTAGATCCGTTGGCCAGACGGGCCACTTTGCGCAATCTCATTCGATCCCGAGATGGTGGCCTTCCGGTACGTGTTCGCTGGGACGACGGTCTTTGGATGTGGCTGACGGGCAGTAAGGAAGTTCTGGCGCCAATCGAACGTCATGTGATGACCAAGTCCCATAAGGGTATCTACCGCTTGACTGTGGCGCTCGTGTACCACCCTATAACCCAAGCTAAGCCGTCAATTAGGAGGTACGAAGCAGTAACTTCCAGTTACAACGGCACATTCGCATGGGTTCTAGGTTCCTTCTGGCATTCCGGCACCAACCACAACCGCGCCAACGGCTTTGGCGTGTGCGATGGATGGCCAAGCGAGAGTGGGTCTGTAGTGCCTGGCGGATACTGGGCCTGGGCTGTCTGGCAGACATAACGATCGGACCGCAGTCATATTCCGGACAGCGTGAGTCACATGGCACTACTGCAGCACGTTGACCTCCGATTTCGCAAGGGCGCGATCGCCGCTATCGGAGGCGTCCTTGTAGGTTTCGGGCCACTGGGAGTGTTCGCCGCTTATGGCTTGGTTCCGCTTGCGGCAGGAATCGTCATTGTGGTCATGCTGGTTCGTCGCGACGAAAATCTCGGGAAGGTTGGCACTCTGGCGATCGCGCTTCTCTTTTCGTCGGGCACGGTCGGGTTTTTGTTATGGGGCTCTGAGCATATTTGGAACAATCCCTCGTGCTCGCAGCATCCGAATCAATCCGCAGGTCAGATCACCTATTGGTCAGGTGCCAGCGTCACCTGGGTCTGCGTAAACGGCACGCCCATCGTGACGCACAACTCTCGCTTGAATCTAAGTTCAAGTGTCGGTCGTCACAACCCGACATCCTCACCAACCCATTTCGGCCACGGATAGGCTTAGAGACGACCTACCTGTGAGACCCCGAGAGCATCTGGCAGGAGTCTCTGCACGCGCTGTTCGGAAGCGCAAATCGGAGCCCCTGCTTCAACTCGCTCACGACGTACGGCAATACCACACCGACATGTCGTGACAAGTCTGGACAGTGTTTCGATGTCATCGGAAATCACGACTTGTTTCGAGGGCTCCACAGTTCCAGCGTACCAAGCATATGAAAGGAAGCGCGCATGCCGCTTGTAGACCCGGGCTCCACCAACTGGCCCATACCTCCATCGGCCCTCACCGAGGGAGGTGCCAGCCCTTGGTACGCCGCGCATTCACAATGGCCACCGTTTTGACCATTCCATTAGTCGTCGGTATGACGCAGGCGACTCCAGCAACCGCCTCCGTTCCCAATGGTTCTCAAATTACGCAGTCGCAGGGCTTCGACGCTTGCGTAGATCCATCTGAGAGCCAGATGAGCGCGTTCTGGAGCGGATCGCCATATTGGTGGCTCGGAACATATATCGGGGGGAGTTCGATGGCGTGTAGTCAACCGAATCTCAGCGCGACTTGGCTGGGTGATGAGTACAACTCAGGTTGGCGCTTCCAGTACATCTGGGTTGGACCTCAGCCCCCTTGTACGACCTACACATCAAGGTTCAGTTCGAATACCAGCACAGCATTCACTCAGGGCCAGAACGAAGCCATCAGTGCGGTCAACACCCTTATCAACAATCTTGGAGTAGCGAATCCGGCGACGAGCACCGCTCTTGTCTATGACATTGATGTAGCGCCCTCTTCATGCCAGGCGGCGACCAACTCATTCATAAGCGGATGGGATTACCAACTCTCGCTCTATCCAGCCCAAGAGTCTGGTGTCTACGGTGGCGTTTGTACCTCGTCGCTGCAAAGTTATGCCAACATCAGCCACGTTCCAGTCTTCATTTGGGGTGGGCTGTGGGATGGAAACAGATCGACCAAGAACTTATGGGACTCGGTTGACAACTGTGGCGTCACATCCGGTTCATGGGTATACAGCCAACGACTCAAGCAGTGGAAGGGACCTCACAACGAGACCTGGAACGGGCTGACATTAAACGTCGACGATGATTGTGCCAATAGTTGGATAAATCCGAATAACATCGCCGGAGCCGACTCGGCGTGCACTGCCTGATATTCATGAGCGATAAACATCAACGTACCGAATGCGTAACCAATTCGCACACCACCACGTTGGGAAAGGAAGTTGCGTTGAAGAATCCGAGATCTCCGGTTTGGGGCCTTTGTCGCAATGCTCTGCTTGGGGTATTAATCCTGGTATCAGCCGCGTGCGGTGCCCCAACCAGCCAGATTGCAGAGCGAGGAGCGGTGCCATGGATCGATACGCCTGGTGTTGCTGCGCAGCTCGCTGCGGTGGTGGCTGCAGAACGATCGTGCCGTGCGCAGGACCTGCAAGTCACAGTCGGGCCAAGCGGTGCGTATCTCGGTCGTGCAACACAGGAATTGACCATCCATAACGCAGCGCCTGACGCATGTTTTATTCCGACGCCACCTACGCTAGCGGCAGTCCGTGGTAATGGCCAGCGTGTCCCCGTCGCATCCGATCCTATGCTGGATCTCGGTGGTTTGCCTGGTACGGAGACCGGTTTGGCATCTGAGAAGGATGCCCATGTACTGATCGGCGTTCCCGCGACTTGTCCGAACGTGGGATCACCCGACATTTCAACGACGATGACGCTAACCCTCTTGACCCAGGAGGTCTTCACTATCTCGGGCACTCGTCTCGACATTGAGTGCGGCAACCCAACCCTCCTGATCTTCGACCTGCGAGGCAGCCCCGCCGCAACGGGTCCTCAGAGCTTGTTGCGCGCTAACCTCTTGCTTCCATCATCAGCGGCTCCGGGCCAAGTCTTCGTATATTTTGTCGTGCTGTCTAACCCGTCGACACAAACTCTTCCGCTGACGCCGTGCCCTTCGTACACGCAAGTATTCGGAGTCGGTAACCCTGTCCGCCAGACGCTCTTGCTCAACTGCGCTGGTGCGGTGGGAGTAGCGCCACACTCGAGCACCACATTTGAGATGAGGATGGCGGTCCCTGTAAACGCCCTGCGAGGAGTGACGAAACTCGGATGGCAGCTCGATATACCAGGGGGTGCATTCGCTGGATCTCCAGTAACGGTTACCTAGCTCCTTACCGATAGCGCCCTGAGTGTCGCCGTCCCGAGGCTCGCGGCAATCTTGTTCATTCGAATTGGTCGAGTTGAACCAGAGCCGGCTCCACACGTTCTGGCGTTCAAAGTCAAGCGACTCCTGCACGATGAAAGGGCAGGTCTTCTGCGGGCCGGCCTGTCACTGGAGCAGGTTTGGGCCATCAGGATCGTAGGCCTCGGCCCTGACGAACTCAACGAGCTCCTGATTCGTGGCTCTCGACATAACTCAGGCCTTCATCTCCGATATCTAATACCTCTCTTGGCCCCGAGCCGCGTTATACGAGACTGGCCGACCAATTCCGGGTCTTGCCGGTGAGCATTCGAAAAGCCAAACGGTATGTCATCAAAACTATTGACAGACTTCCGATGACATCGGAAATCACGACTTGTCAGGAGAGCATCCGAGGTCCAGCGTTCAATGAGTCTTGGACTATCTCGGAGCGGGCGTGAAAACACTCGGCCGGGGTTCAACTGCGCTCCAAGCCGACCGAACAGGGCGAGGTGACCCAGTAGGAGTTAGTACTGCCCCTGAGTGCAGTCCTGCAGCAGTTGTGAGCGCGCGAGTAGCTAGGTACGGGCAATGATCCCTTACGTCGCGGCTGCCGAAACCACTGGGGTGGGGTTGGTCGCCGCGGTCCTTCTGCTGAGCGGCTTCGGCAAGATTCGACATCCCATTGCAGCTGCTCTGGCGATTGTCCGCTTTGGGCTCCTACCGAGCGTGCACGTTTGGGCAGGCAGACTGGCGGGCGTGCTTGAAATTGCAGTCGCGATGGGACTGGTTGTGTGGCCAACAGTGGCTTTCCCACTAGTGGGAGCGACTGCACTACTCGCGCTCTTCCTGGTTCTGATTGTAACGGCGCTAATGAGAGGCGAGAACTTTCATTGTGCATGCTTCGGCACTCATGGGGAGCGTATATCGCTGGCCACATTGGCGCGCACTGGTGCCCTCTTCTTCGTTGCGCTCGGATGCCTTGTGGGGGCTATTTCCGGCGGCCCGCTCGGAAAAGAGGATCGCATATTTGGGCTGTGCGCCGGGGCCCTGATTATCTCCCTTCTCGCATTGTCATTTGAAGTTTGGCGCACGGCACCGTTCGCGCCAAGGTTCACGTCGAATGAGTAGCGGGCCGCTGCTCTGGCTTGACGGAGTTTGGATGCTTCTGTTGGCCTTCGCCTATTTGGTGCTCCAGCGGGATCTAGCAATATTGGATTTGCGTACACGATATGGTGGGTCGGTCCCGGACGGACTCGAAATCGGCGTCCCTGTCCCGCGGATCTCAGGCCTCAAGCAAGCAGACGTTTATGTCTTCTTGTTCGGCGACTGCAGCTCATGCCACGACTTGGTCAGACAACTGGGCGATATTCACAAGAGTCACGGGCTTGTCATCGTCGTCACAGATGGTTCCATTCCCAACTCGGGTTACTCTCTGGCTGGCCAGTTCCCCCCAGCTGTCACCACGCACACAGGACCGTTGGCGGACCGAATCGCTGAGTCGTTCAAAGTGCACTCAGGCCCTCTTGGCATTTGTGTAAGCAACGGCGTCGTGGTAGCCAAAGGCTATCTACGTCACATGGACGACGTTGAACTTCTAGTCCACGGCCGAGATCCCAATGGGTCTCCAGCTGTCCGTGGTCGTGAGCTCCCACAGCGGGCGGACCCTCTGGCCGAGGCGGCCGGCGGCACCAAAACCCGCCGAGCCGGTTCCGCATGAGACTCAATATCACGGATCTGCGGCCCACCCAGCGATCCAGAGTTTTCGTCACCCTTGTGCCACTCGCGGTTGGCCTGGTTTTGGCTCGATTCACTGGAGTTCAGGTGGATCTCGTTGTTCCGTCCCTGCTTGCAGCCGTAATGGTTGGAGTCATTCAGCAGGCCCTTCCTTGAGGGCCGAACGTGGTCATCATGATCACTCGCACCCGCGTGCTCGGGTTCAGAACGGACGCACTGTTCGCAGGGGCGATATTCCTTGCGGTCTCAGTTTTGGTAGCTGCGGTCGCCGGCGCAACACTCGGAGCAGCCGGCCAGCTGGTTGCCATGCCGATCCGCGGAGTCGTGGGCGTGTCCGCACTGCTTGCAATTGCCGTAGCGGCGGTGTCTCGACGGCTGCCGTGGCAGCTCGAACGCGAAACCAGCATTCGTTGGCTGGAGTACCAAGACTGGCGTACCGCCGCCTACAACTCCGCGAGCCTCAGTCTGGGCTTTGCGACGCGCATCGGCTTCTGGATGTTCTACCTGGTGCCAATTGGAGCGTTTATGACCGGTTCTGCGCTCAAGGGGACCCTCGTTTACTCGATCTACGGGGGTGCTCGGTCCGTGGCGTCGTTGGTACTGGCCGCTGCCGCCATGCGCTCAGCTCACATCACGGACAGGGTGCTGAATCTGTACGTATCTCTCCGGACAGTTGGCGACATCGCATTTTTTATGTTGGCGGGCTACCTAGTAGGCGCAACAGTCACTTTGATTACGGGAGGGCTAAATGCGGGCTAAATTAACGCGAAGGCAACTACTTCAGGGCACGGCAGTGGCGGCCGCCGGTGTCGTCCTTGGCGGCTCCGCGACGCTACCACGGGATGTTTTGGCTGCAGAGTCTAATGACGATGCTCTGTTCGGGACTGTTGCGGGAAGAGACGCGTCGTCGACTGAAGTCCACGTGCAGTTGGACCCAGCGTCAAGTGCTCGGACGGGGGGATCGTCGCAACTAACGGCCCGCCAGAGTGTGCTCTACCGAAACTTAGGCGAAGGCGACCGGGTTGCTGTGACGAAAGATGCCGACGGGACCTACGTGGCGACACCTCTCTTCACGACCCTTTTAGGGCCGATCGAGCAAAGAATTGCGAAGGAGCTGACCGTGCAGGGCCATGCCTGCTCAATTGATGGACTATCCGCGATACGCGATGCATCCGGGGAACGCAATCTCCTCGAAGCCATCAAAGTCGAGGCCCTTAGCGTTGGTTTAGATGTCACCGCAGCCTGCATCAACAATTCGAAGTCGGGAAAGTTGACCGTCGAAATATTGGTACTCGCATGAAGTATCTGCTCCTTGATATCTTCACCGTCGCGCTGACCATAACCTGCGTTGCCTTGACCATCGCGTTTCTTGGAACACTTCGTGGCGTCGCCGAGGTTCGACTCAGGCTCGCGGGTGCAGGGGCTGAAGGAAACCAGTTTCGACTTGACGCAGGCACCGGGCTGCCGGAGGGACTTCTGGCGGTGCTCCCTGACCCGCGCCGGGTGAGCTTGCTGCTGTTTCTTTCGGAGGACTGTCCAGCGTGTTGGAAGCTTTTGGACGACCTGCGCGCGGCTCCAATCGAAGGAGCGCAGCTGGCTACATGCATCAATAGCGATGACTCTAAGAGGATTCGCGCCCGACTTGGACCTCGGGTCACTAATGTCGATGGCCCGCTGGCTGCTCAGATCTTCAAGCAGTTCAATGTCAACACAACCCCAGTTGCCGTTGTGCATCGGGACGGATATGTAGTTGGCAGCGCATATGGTGCTTCTGCGGAATCGATTGACACGCTGCGCCGGCTCTGGTTCGCTTCAACCCAGCCAAATGTCTTCCAGCCTCAGGAGCAACGGCCAAATGTCTTCCAGTCCCAGAAGCAGTTGTTGGCCAACGAACACACGAAAGATGCTGCTCGAATCGGTTCGGAT
>JBOHUQ010000072.1:0-3327 GCA_050734495.1 Candidatus Dormibacteraceae bacterium | reverse complement strand
GCCCATAACGATCGATGACTTGTCCGTCGGACGCGCCCCATGGCCGCTTCTGCAAGTCGTCCACGACCCGGCCGCCTTCGCTGAGCCGGGAAAACCAAGTACGCAGAGTCGAAGGATCGGCAGTACCAAGGAGAGCCAGCATCATGCCCTCGGATCTGAGTGGCCGTGCGTCCCCCGACACGTCGGCGCCATTCAGCGCGACCCGCCCGCCGGTTAGACCGCCGTGAGCTATGGCATCGGCCGGGCCGTCGGTCCGGCTGAACTCTTCAAAAGTGTGCAACTGAACGGCGCAGCCAAAGACGTCACCGTAGAAGGTCAGGGCCTGACGAGCAGTCCCGGGAAAAAGGATGTAAGGCGTCGGATTTGTCATCGATCAAATCGTAGCCATCGCCCGACACAACCATCGGGCCACTTACCGGCGAATCGGGACCGAGCGCGCGAAGGCCCGGGCTCCTCGAATAACCGCCGACGGTAGAAGCCGAAGCCAGCGACTTCTGCGCTCCGGCGACAGGTCACAGTTTACTTCGCTGCCTGAGCGCATCAACAATCCGTAGCACTACACGGCGACGACGCCAAGTAATTTCATGCCTCCGCCGAGAGCCTTGAGTAGTTCGTCTCTCAGACGAGAGCGAAGGGGTGGACCAGGGGCAGAACTAGGAGCGACAGCATCTCGAGCCAGCCTGCCAGATCTCGTTGGGCAGCTCGGCTTCGAAGCGCTTGAACGAGGAGCGCGGCCGTTTATGCGCTTGGGTGTGATTAGCCCGAGGCGGCGGAGGGTGCCCAGGCGTAGCCTTTTCGGCGTGAAGCAGAAGCTACTGCGTGCGATCGAGGACGGTCGCGCAAGAGAAGCCGAGCTCGAGGCGGCGTGCACAGATCAGCCAGCTAACCCTGACCGTCGCTGGAACCCGAAGGACCACCTCGCGCACCTCGCATGGTATCGGTCGCGGAGCGCCCGCACGCTGGAGGCTGTGCGCACCGGCGACGAGTTTCCCACTCCGGTCGAGGGCCCGACCCAGAACCCCATCATCTATACGGAAAACCGTGACCGGTCTACCGCCGACGTCAAGGCCGACGCGAGGCGCTCATGGTCGGCGCTGGCTGCTGCGGTCGAGCGCTGCACCGAGGAGGACCTTGCGAAGCCCCATCCCCGATCGCCCGACTCCCAGGTTTGGGAGATCGTGCCTGGCGAAGATGGACACGTCGGCACCCACCTGTGGTTCTGGCACCTGGATGAGGGGGAGGTCGATCGCGCTGAGTCCGCGGCGACGTGGGCCTTCGACGTCGAGCGCCAAGCCTATAGCGATCCTTCGCAGCTCGCCGACGCGACTTACAACTTCGCCTGTTTCTGCGCACGCGTGGGCAAAGCCGAAAAGGCGCTGGGGCTTCTACGGGAGGGCTTCGCGAGCCAGCCGGCTCTTAAACAGCTCGCCGCCGGCGACCCAGATCTCGATTCGATCCGAGACCGCCCAGAGTTCAAGGAGCTCCTGGCTACCTGAGCGCCCTGTGGAAGGTACCGATGTTTCTCAGCCCGGCGGCGACCGATCACTTGTCTGAAAGCCAGCGGAGCTCGGCCCTCAGGGCCTCGATTGTGGACGCCTCCGTGAGCAGACCCTCGAGAGCTCGCACCAGCCTTCCAATGCCTGCGCGAGTCCGCGGGAATCGCCTGCGGCTCGTCAAGACGACTCCGTAGTGACGCTTCCCACGGATCAGGTAATCCGCGTGGAGGGGCACGAAGTCCGAAGCGTTCTCACTGACCACTGCGCGCCGCTGCCCTATGGCCCAGGCGAGGAGGTCGGAATCCTCGAGGTTCTTCAATTCATCGGTTTCTGAAGCGGACACCACATCGTGGCCACGCTTTCGCAACTGGTGCGCTATCGCAGGCGAATAGTGCTCATCGAGGAGCAACCTCAAGCGCCGGCCACGCGCCTCCGTCTGAGGGCTGTAGCTTCGAGTTCGTCCGCGAGCTCTTGGTTGCGACTGATCCACTGGTCGATTTCTTCCGGGTAATCGGCGTAGTAATCGACTGCAGCTTTAGCCAGACCGACAGGAAGGTTCAGATAGCGCGCGGCCGCCGCGACGTCTCTGCCTTCAGCGAGGAAGGTCTCGACTATCTCCCATGCGTCAGGGCCACCAACGACCGAAGCTCGCCGTCCAGCCGGCCCGGCGCGAAACACAACCCCAGGATGCTCAGCAACTCGGATCGATTCCTCAAGGTATCGCTCAGCCAGGCCGGTCTGCGTTACGCCTTGCCGGACCGCTTGGCGCCGGAGTGCGTGTTTGATCGCTGGCGGGAGCCTCAAGGTCATATGTTGCCTTGCCGGGTTTCGTGGCACAGCTGCAAGCAAGCGTACCACCCGCACCAATCGCGGCCGTCGCATCGGCCAATTCGGCCGCGCGGGTACAATCGTATCGCGGGTGAGGGCCTCTGGCCTTTAGCCCGCACTTTGAGTGCTCAGCGATGAGCCTGCCGCCGAGTCATCCGACAGCGGTGGCATTCCTGGACGAGAGCGGCAGTATCGCATCCGACCGATTCTTCGCCGTCGGGTGCCTGAAGCTACTTGACCCATCAAGCCTCCTTCGCTCAATTCAGCGGCTTCGCGACCGCGAGCACTGGTACGACGAAATCCACTTCGCGGATCTCACACGCGACACGCTGCCGTCTTATCGCAACGTGGTCGACGTCCTCGCGGAAACCGCCACCCTTCGCTTTTCCTGTTTCGTCGCCGATAGGTCCGTCTCCGACCCAATCGCCAGGTTCGGCTCATCCGCCAACGCCTACCGGAAGATGGCCGAGCAGCTCATCATCGGCAGCATTGCACCGAATGAGATCCTGACATCATTGCGGACGAGTACTCGACGCCGGACGTCAACCCGTTCGAGGTGGTCGTGAAGGCTGAGGTCAACCGCCGGCTGAAGTGTCTCGCGATCGCCTCGGTGGTGCTGGTGAACTCGAAGGCGGCGGTGCCCTTGCAGCTGGTCGATCTGATGACCTCGGCCGTTGCCTTCGAGTTCCGGCAGCACGCCGGCCTCGGGAGTGGGCATTCGCCCAAGGCTCAGTTGGCCGAGTATGTCCGACAGAAATTCAAGGTCTCAACGTTCTTGAGTGGGGTCCGCACCGAGCGGGTCAATGTCGCCCTATCGCGTCCAAATGAACGTGGCCTGCGGTTCAAATAAGGGCAGGTTGGTCGGCCACTCTGGATGTAAGTCGCGGTAGGGACGGGGATCGCTCCCCGCCCCCCGCACAGACCCCAGCGTGCGGAACTACCGCACTGGGTTCCTGCCTCGGTTGATGGCGTTGAAGCGCTGTTCGGGGTAGGGGTGTCGCAC
>JBOHUQ010000071.1:0-7732 GCA_050734495.1 Candidatus Dormibacteraceae bacterium | reverse complement strand
TTGCCCAGGCGACCAGCGGGGCAAGCAGAAATTTCACGCGCTCACACTAGGGGTCCCCGCGAAGTCATGGCGCAGCCTCTGACTTCGTGGGGCTTTCACGCCAAGGACCGGGAGATCTGGTCGGCTCGAGATTTCAGCTCATCGAGGCGCGACTGGGCCTCGGCGAGGATCCGAACGGCGCGCTGGTGGGCGGCCACCAGCTCCTCGAGAGGCGCCGTGCCGCCCGCGAGCTCGGCGATGGTCTTCTCGAGCGATGCCAAAAGCTCCTCGAAGGGCGGGGTCTCGACCGGGCGCTCGGTGCCGGCCCGGTTCAATTCGCGTCTGGCGCCGTCACAGCGCCGGGCGCGGTTGTCGCCGCGACTCGGCCAAGGATGCCGTTCACGAAGCGGCCCGCCTCTTCTCCGGAGAATGTCTTGGCCAGCTCGATCGACTCGTTGATGGCTGCCTTCGTCGGTACGTGGCGGTCGATCGCGATCTCATAAACCGCGATGCGCAGGATGATGCGGTCGACCTTGGCCATCTGGCCGAGCTTCCAGTGGTCGGACGCCTCGCTGAGGATCGAGTCGAGCTTTTCGCGGTTGGCGATGACGCCCTGGACGAGCTGCAGGGCGAACGTCGCGACGTCCGGCGTGGCCGCGCCCTCGAATGCGTGGTAGCGCAAAACCTCCTCGGTATCGTCGTCGGCCGCCTCGAGCTGGAACAGGGTCTTGAGCGCCAGCTCCCTGGCCTGGTGTCTTTTGCCCACCGGCGCTCAGCTGGCGAACGCGACGCTGGAAACGAAGACGTTCACCTCTCCCACTTCCAGGCCGAGCATTCTCTCGGTCGCCTCGACCACGTTCGACTGGACCGAACCGGCAACCTCTGCCAGCTTTGCCTCGGATTCCACCGTGATGAATACCTCGAGGTGGATCGAGCGATCGGCCTCGATGTGCACGCGCACGCCGCGGTGGGCGGAATGGCGCCGAACCCAGTCGCCGAAATGCCGTGCGGCGGCCTCGTCCATCCCTTCGACGCCCTCGACCTCACACGCGGCAAGCGCGGCGATGCTGGCGATCACCTCGTTGGCGACCCGGACCGCGCCCAGGGAACCGTTCTGCCCCATCAGGGGCATGCTACCGGTTGGTACCGCCAACCCGCTCCGTTAGCGCCCCGGCCTGTCGATGCAATCAGTAAGTCCGATCCTGGTCGCGCTTGCGCGCAGAAGGAACCGGAGGTTCCTTCTCATATGTTTCACGCCCTCTCCATGTAGGTCTGCGTGCGGGTGTCGACGCGGATGATGTCGCCGGGCTGGATGAAGAGCGGTACCTGGATGGTGGCGCCCGTCTCCAGCTTTGCCGGCTTGCTGCCACCCGAAACCGTGTCGCCTTTGAATCCAGGATCCGTGGAGACCACCTCGAGCTCCACGTTGATCGGCAGCTCGACCCCGATCAGCCTGTCCTGGTACCTGAGCAGGTACGCGACGCTGCCCTCCTTCAACAGGGGCAGGACCGGCTCCAGCAGCGACTCCTCGATCGGCACCTGGTCGTAGGTCTTGGGATCCATGAAGTAGTGATGCGAACCGTCCGCATAGAGGTACTGGGCCTCCTTCTTGTCGATCCTTACCGTCTTGTATTTGTCGGCGCTGCGGAAGCTCTGCTCGAAGATGGCGCCCGTGAGAAGGTTGCGCAGCTTGGCTTTGATCACCGCGCCAGCGCGTGCGAGCTTGATGTGCTCGACGGTGACGACCTGCAGCAGCTGGCCATCCATCTCAAACATGGTCCCGTTCCGAAAGTCACTGGTGGAGATCACTGCTTGGCCAGGTACTCCATCGCCAATTCGTAGCCTTTGAAACCCAGCCCGGTGATCACGCCCCGGGCGGCGCGAGCCGTGACGCTCTTCGACCGGAACTCCTCGCGCGCGTGGATGTTCGAGAGGTGCACCTCGACCGCCGGCACGTCGAGCGCCTGGAGGCAATCGTAGAGCGCGAGGGAGTAGTGGGACAGCGCCGCGGGGTTGATCACGATCCCGAGCGCGCCCAGGGCCTCTTTCTGCAGGAAGTCGATGAGGGCGCCCTCGTCGTTGCTCTGAAAAACGCTTACGGTGACGCCCAGCTCGCGTGCCTTGGCGCGCAAGGTCTTGACCAGGTCGGCCAGCGACCTGGTGCCGTAGATGTGCGGCTCGCGCTTACCGAGCAGGTTCAGGTTTGGCCCGTTGACGACCACGATCCGCTTCATGCCAGCGCTCGGGTCACGGCGCGACGGACCAGCGGCGCAGGGACCGCGTGACCGATCTCGGCACGACCGAGGCGGCGCGGCAGAACCCATGCGACCTTGCCTCGCCGAGCCTTCTTGTCGCGAGGGATCGCGGCCAGCACGCGGGCCGGATCCACGTGAGGGAGCTTGGCCGGCAAGCCGTACTCGGACAGCATCTCATCCTGCGACTCGACGAGCCGCCTGCTGCACAACTCCATCGACACGGCGATCTGGGCAGCGACCCGCATCCCGAAGGCGACCGCGCGGCCGTGCGAGATGCGAAATCCACTGGCAGCCTCGAGCGCATGCCCGGCCGTGTGCCCGTAGTTGAGGATCGCCCGGGGACCCCTCTCGCGCTCGTCCTTCGCCACGACCAAGGCCTTGGCGGTGACGCAGCGAAAGACCACGCTCTCGAGCATGGCGCGGTCGCCCGCCACCAGGCGCGGTCGTTCCTTTTTGAGGAGGCCGAAGAGACCTTGATCCATGGCAACGGCGTACTTTACAACCTCGGCGAAGGCGTCCCGATAGCTGGCGGCCGGCAGGGTTTCCAGGCACGCCAGGTCCGCGATGACCGCGGACGGCTGCCAGAAGGCGCCGATGGCGTTCTTGGACCGCGTCCCGTTGATACCGGTCTTACCACCGATGCTCGAATCGACCATCGCCAATAGCGTGGTCGGAACGCCGACCAGGCGCACGCCGCGCTGCCAGACGGCTGCCGCGAAACCGGCGAGGTCGCCGACCGTGCCGCCGCCCACGGCAATCACGCACCCGCCTCGATCGATCCGCTGGCGTTCGAGAAATGCGAGCACGTCCTGCAGCTGGGTCATCGACTTGGACCGCTCGCCCACTGGGATCGTGTGGATGGCCGTCTTCAAACCGGTGCGCTTGATCGATTTCGAGACTTTCACGGCCCACGGTCTGACGTTGGTGTCGGTGATGATCGCCACGCCGGTCGGATCCATCCGTGTCATGACGCCGCGCAGCTCGCGGTGGATGTTGCTGCCGATCACCACGGGGTAGCTCCCCGTAGAGGAGTCGAGGATCAGGCGGACCAAAGCTGGATCACCTCGTCCGCGACCAGGTCGGCCGTTCGATCCCCGTCAACGTGATGCAATTCGACGATCGAGTCGAGGTCGTGAAAGGGTGCCTTGCTCTTCTCTGGGACCACGGCTCCGACGAGTGCCTTACCGGAGCCCATGAAGCCGACGCGTGCAGACGGAGAATCAGACGCCGCTCGGGTTGGCCGGCATCGTCGAGGGTGCGGACGGCGCGCCTCCGCCTCGACGCTTCTCCGATTGCATGAAGACCTGGTCGCGGAACGTGCCGGGATTCGGCAGGTGGTTGAGGACCTCGGCTCCTTGCGCGCCGGCCGCATCTATCTCGACCCGCCCGTAGCCCAGCATCCGTCCCATGACCGACACGCGGGTGGTGCAGTCCTGGACCCGGTCTATCGGGATGACTTTCTCCTGGCGACCAAAAACGCCGGTCTCGATCTTGATGCGCTGGTCGGTCAGGGTATACGCGGTCGACCGCCAGCGGATCCACACGACGATCAGCCAGAGCAGCGCAAGCGCCAGCACGCCGAGGCTGAGAATGGTCCGCAGGTGCGGCACATAGAAGTTGTTGGCGCCGAACACGGTGAAGTCGGCGATCAGGACGATCACGACGAGGACAACCGGAAACAGGATCGATTTGATCAGGACAACCCAGTGCGGGTGGTCCTCGAGGATCAGGTTCTCTCCGGGAAGTAGATTGCTCATGGCCGCCTATTGTCCTCTACCCAACTGAAAGAGAACGATCAGCGCGCCCGCCGACAGGTAGGGACCATACGCGATGCTCCCCTTCAGCGACCGGTGCCAGATGATGAAGCCGACCGAGACGACTCCCGCCAGGAACACCCCGTAGAAGAGCGCGGTGATGGTCGGGAGTGGGCCCAGCAGCAGGCCCATGAACAGAGCGAGCTTGACGTCCCCAAACCCGAGCGCTTCCGCCTTGAAGATCGCGGAGCCTAAGAGGGCCAGGAGCAGAAATAAGAGCCCGGCCGCCAACCCGGTCACGATGCCGGCCCACCAGGGTTGATGAAAGAGGCTCACGACCAGGGCCAGCGCCATCGCCGGGAACATGACGCGATCGAGGATCAGCCGGTGTTCCAGGTCGAAGAAGATCACCTGCGCGAGCACCAGCACGAACAAACTGCGGAGAGCGAGCAGCTGCAGTGACATCGGTTCGGTCGCGAAGACGCCGAACAGGATCGCGCAGAGGATGGGCGGTCCGAAGACCTGCCACCTCTTGTTGCCCGGCTCCAGCTCCTCCAGTCGCGCCAGGCGCACCGAGCCCCAGCGCATGAGCCATCCTGCCGCCGCGCCGACCACGGCCCAGAGCACCGGGAACAACGAGACTCCGTTCACGGCTGCAGAGTCTCGCGCATCGCGCTCACCGGTGCGGGCTGACCGGTCCACGCTTCGAAGGAACGCGCCCCCTGCGCAAGGAGGATCTCCCATCCGTCCGCTGTGCGCAGCCCCAGCGAGCGTGCCTTGCGCACCAGCGGCGTGCCGCCTTTTACATAGACGAGGTCGATGACGGCTCCGTCGCGCGGAAGCGCTGCGGGCCGGATCGGCATCTCATCCCGCCGGCCGAGCGGCGTCGCGTTGATGAGGAGGTCGGCCGCCCTCACAAGGCCGTGGACGGATGCGTCATCCCACGCGATGACTCGACCCGGAAGGTCGGTCACATCAGGGTGCCGGGAGACGAACGTGAGGTGCGCCCCATCAAGAGCCACCGATGCTGCGCGCGCCGCTCCACCTGCTCCGAAGATGACGGCGTTCGCCCCTTGCGGTTCGACTGCCACTCTGGCGATAGCGGCGCGAATCGCGGCAATGTCCGTGTTCGACCCAACCAGACGATCTCCTTCATGGACGATGGTGTTCACCGCACGTGCTTTCACCGCCTCGGCGTCGAGCGCATCCATGAACTGCATGACGGCCTGCTTGTGGGGAATTGTCACGTTGGCGCCCGCCACGTCCTGGTGGCGCAGGTCGCTCAGAGCCGCGGCAAGTTCGTGTGGCGACACGTCGAGCAGCTCGTATGTCCAGTCCAGGCCCAGCGCGCGAAAGGCGGCGTTCTGCATGTCGGGGCTGCGCGAGTAGGAAATCTCGTGGCCGACCAGAAAGACCTTGCTCAGCTTCCACTCACGCCGTACGTCTGGATGTCCCGGTCGAAGTCCTGCTGGTTCGTCTCGAAATGGGTGACCAGCTGGCGGTCGGTGAAATAGAAGAGGTACTGGGTTTGCGGCGGGTTGATGCAGGCGAGGAGGGCTGCCTTGCCTGGATTGCTGATGGGTCCGGGCGGCAGTCCCGCGTGGGTGCGCGTGTTGTAGGGCGTGTTGAGCTGAAGCTCGGCAGCCGTCGGCTCGGGACTCAGCCTTCCAAGCGCGTACAGAAGCGTGGCGTCCACGCCCATCGTCATGCCGATCTTGAGCCGGTTGTAGTAGACGCTGCAAACATTTCCTCGATCGGTCGCCGTCGTGGCGTTCGCCTCGCGGTCCACCATCGAGGCGAGGATCACGATCGACTGGATCGATTCCGCCGGACGCGCCGGCGTGGCCTGGGCGATCTGTGCTCGCAGGTCGGGCGAGAACACGACGCTGAACTGGTCCAGCTGTTGTTTGATCAGCCCCTTCACGCCGGCTGACGAGTCGACGAGGTAAGTGTCTGGGAACAGGTAACCCTCGAAGGGTGCGTCGGGGTTGCCCGGCTGGGAGGGCAGGAAGGCGTACGTCGAACGCCACGTGGGGTCCTTGGCGGCGGCAATGTAATCGGCCGCGGAGCCGACCCCCTTGCTCTCGACCACCTTTGCCTGCTCTCGAATCGGAAAGCCTTCCGGAAACGTGATGGACTTTTGATTCGCCGTTCCATGCTGCAGGGCGCCGACGATCTGTGCGAGCGACATGTTGGTGTTGAGCACGAACACTCCGGCTTCCAGCTTCGGCCCGGCGTTCGTGAACCGCGTGTAGAGATCGAAGGCGATGGTGTTGCGGACCAGGCCGAGGTTGAACAGGTCCTGCCCGATCTGCGTCGGGGTTTCACCCGGGTCGACGTGAAAGACGACCGTGTGGCTGGTCGAGGAGATGGGGGTGTTGACGTTGAGGCTCCACCAGTCGAGTCCACGCGAAATGCCGAACCCGACGACCGCGATGAGCAGTAGAACGACGAGAAGTCGCTTCACTCGACCTCGTCCTCCTCGAGCGCCGTCATCACACGCTTGAACTCGTCCCCGTCAACCGTCTCCAGGCCGTCATCCGTTTCGCGCAGCAGCAGCACCTGGGAGGGATCGTCGGCGGCTTCGACGAGGTAGTAGTGAACCTCCTGCACGTCAAAGGCGTCGTGCAGACGAAAGCGGCGCTCGACGCCGGTCTCGTCGATCAAAGTGATCGGTTCAGAATCGTCAGCCGGCATGGGTGGCGTCCAAGTGGCCCTGTAGCAACAGCGTCGCCGCCACCCGGTCGACGCTCACGCGGCGCTTCTCCCGCCGGACGCCCCCGGCGATCAGGGAGCGCTCGGCCGCCGCCGTGGTGAGACGCTCGTCCACAAGCCCCACCGGCAGGCCCGAGGCCTGTCTCAGGCCGTGCGCCAACCGGCGGGCCGCGGCGGCCTCAGGCCCGTGGGTGCCGTCGAGCCGCAACGGAAGCCCTACGACGATGCGCTGCGCCTCCTGCGTTTTCGCGATCTCGGCCAGCCGCGCCGGCAGCGTGTCCGCCGGCTCCGCGGGAATCGTGGCGAGGGCCTGGGCGATCATGCCCGTCGGGTCGCTCACGGCGAGACCGACCCGCTTCGAACCGGGGTCGACCGCCATGACCCGCACTAGGGCGATGGTGATGGCGAAGGCGACGCCGATGGCGATCCAGTCGCAGCCGTCGCAGGCGCGGGCACCCCCGACTGAACGATGTAGTGCAGCGAGATGCGTCCGATCAGCAGCGGCATGAGAGGCAGGGACATGGGCTGCTCTTTGATGGCGACCGAGCGAATCGGCAGCCGCTCGAGGAGGAACCGCGCCTGCGCCAGGGGCCGGCCCACGATCTGCGAGCGGATCTTGGCCTCGTCCAGTCGCGGGGCCACGTAAGCGGCCGCGCTGCCGACGAACGTCATGTTGCCGCCCGAGGTGTCATTGAGGATGCGGTACTGCACCTGGATGGGGCTCTCGGTAAGCAGCTGCTGGTCGTTCGGCACCCGTTGGGACAGGTACGCCTGGTATGCCTTCTGCACGTCGCTGTCGCTGTAGAAGTCGCCCTCGCCGCTGACCGTCATCGTCCCGCTGAAAGACGGCACCTTGTCGTTGGGCTGGTGGTCGGTCGTGTACTGCGGCGCTCCGTAGATGATCGTCTCGCTCAGCTTTTCGCCCGGCTGCCCTGCGCCGACCAGGGTTTGCGCGATGGCCTGGTGCAACTCCTGCTCGAGCTGGGCCCGTCCGGCATCGAAGTCAGCCACTGTCATCTGGGGAGTGGT